>CAMNJG010000118.1 GCA_946541285.1 uncultured Clostridia bacterium | reverse complement strand
AACAGTAAAAATTCTGGAAAACAGGATTGCTTTCCAGAAAATATATTGTATACTTGACAATTCGTATTTGACTACTGTAGTGTATTAAATTATTATATAAGACATATTATTCAGAAGCGCATGAGAATCTATGGGTGAAAAACGGGCGTCACGGCGCTCGTCTTTTGTTACCGGAACATCA
The DNA here is from genome assembly GCA_946541285.1 of uncultured Clostridia bacterium. Taxonomy (GTDB): domain Bacteria; phylum Bacillota; class Clostridia; order Peptostreptococcales; family Anaerovoracaceae; genus RUG708. The sequence goes on along the minus strand of CAMNJG010000118.1, from coordinate 5,084 downwards.
GCGTTTCTATTATTTCCGAGACAGCAAAGGAGTAAATGATGTCAGAAAAACATATGAAAACAATGGACGGTAATACTGCCGCCGCATACGCCTCATATGCTTTTACAGAAGTCGCAGCCATCTATCCGATTACGCCTTCTTCTGTAATGGCAGAAGTAACGGATGACTGGGCAGCAAAAGGCAAAAAGAACATGTTCGGTCAGGAAGTCAAAGTAGTGGAAATGCAGTCCGAAGGCGGAGCCTCCGGTGCTGTACACGGTTCCCTCGCGGGCGGCGCGCTGACAACGACATATACAGCGTCCCAGGGCCTGCTCCTGATGATCCCGAATATGTACAAGATCGCGGCAGAGCTGCTTCCGGGTGTTTTCCATGTGTCCGCCAGAGCGATCTCCACACACACACTGAGCATTTTCGGTGACCATTCTGACGTCATGGCAGCCAGACAGACCGGTCTCGCGATGCTGGCTTCTTCCTCTGTCCAGGAGGTTATGGATCTAGCAGGGATCGCCCATCTTTCCGCGATCAAAGCGTCTGCGCCGTTCATCCATTTCTTCGACGGTTTCCGTACTTCCCATGAAATCCAGAAGATCGAAACCATCGATTACAGCGTTTTTGAACAGCTGGTTGATAAGGAAGCGATCGCGAAATTCAGGGCCAAAGCGCTCAGTCCGGATCACCCGAAGGAAATCGGTTCCGCTGAGAACCCGGATGTTTATTTCCAGGGCAGAGAAGCGCAGAACCTGCACTACGAAGCGATTCCTGAAATCGTTGAGAAATACATGGATGAGCTGGGCGCCATCACCGGCAGACATTACAAGCCGTTTGACTACATCGGCGCGCCTGACGCGGAATATGTCATCGTCGCGATGGGTTCCGTATGTGAAACGATTGAAGAAACCGTTGACAAGCTTCTGGCAGAAGGTAAGAAAGTCGGCGCGATCAAGGTCAGACTGTACAGACCGTTCTCCGCGAAGCATTTCCTCAGTGTACTTCCGTCATCCTGCAGGAGAATCGCTGTCCTCGACAGAACAAAGGAACCGGGTACTGTCGGCGAACCGCTGCTGCTTGATGTTAAGAGTGTTCTCTACGATGTTGAAAACGCTCCGAAGGTAACTGGCGGCAGATACGGCCTGGCTTCCAAGGATACGACTCCTGCCCAGATCGCGGCGATTTATGAAGATCTGGCTTCCGCGGAACCGAAGAAAGATTTCACCATCGGTATCGTAGACGACCTGACCTTCAAGTCCCTCACACCGGTAGAAAATTTCTATACTGATAAAGAAGGCACAATCCAGTGCAAATTCTGGGGCCTGGGTTCCGATGGTACCGTCGGTGCCAACAAGAGCGCGATCAAAATCATCGGCGACAATACAGATATGTACGCGCAGGGTTACTTCGAATACGACTCCAAGAAATCCGGTGGTATTACGATTTCCCATCTGAGATTTGGTGTCAACCCGATCCAGTCCACATATTTCATCGACCACGCGGATTTCGTAGCATGTCACAATCCGGCCTATGTCAATAAATATGATATCCTGAAGGATCTGAAACCGGGTGGCACGTTCCTGCTTAACTGTCTCTGGACACCGGAAGAACTGGAAGAACACCTGCCTGGAAAGATGAAGCGCCAGCTGGCCGAAAAGAAAGCCAATTTCTATACACTGAATGCTGTAAAGATCGGCGAGGACATTGGTCTGGGCAATCGTATCAACATGATCATGCAGTCCGCGTTCTTCGCGCTGTCAAAGGTAATCCCGGTAGAGGATGCCATCCGTCATCTGAAGGAAGCGGTTGTTGATAACTACGGCTTCATGGGTGACGATATCGTTGAAATGAACAACCAGGCGATCGACCGCGGCGCAGATGCGTTCGTGAAGATTGACATTCCTGCGTCATGGGCGGATGCTCAGGATGAGGCACCGGAAGATACGTCACACCTGCCTGACTTCATTAAGAATATCATGATCCCGATCAACAAGCAGGAAGGCAACAGCCTGCCGGTCAGCACCTTCACAGAAGATGTGAACGGTGTGATTCCTTCCGGTACCGCGGCTTATGAAAAGAGAGGCGTTGCCACGAATGTTCCTGTCTGGAACCCGGAAAAATGTATCCAGTGCAACCAGTGCTCCCTCGTATGTCCGCATGCCGCGATCCGTCCGATTTTGGTAGCGAAGGACGAAATGGCCTCCAAACCGGCAGATTTCAACACAGTTCCTGCCAAGGGCGCGCAGCTGAAGGATTACGAATTCAGAATCCAGGTATCTCCGTATGACTGTCTGGGCTGCGGTGTCTGCGTCGATGTATGTCCGTCCAATCCGAAGTCCCTGACCCTGAAGCCGATCGCGGATTCTCTGGATCAGGCGGAGAACTGGGAATACGCCGCTGAAAAATCCGCGCAGAAGAGAATCGTTCCTGCGGATAACATCAAGAACAGCCAGTTCGGCTGCCCGTATTTCGAATTCTCAGGCGCCTGCGCAGGCTGCGGCGAAACCCCTTACGCGAAACTGGTATCCCAGCTGTTCGGTAATGACATGATCATCGCCAACGCGACAGGATGCTCCTCCATCTGGGGCGCTTCCTATCCGGCAGCTCCATATACAAAGGATGCGGAAGGCAAAGGTCCGGCTTGGGGCAACTCCCTGTTTGAGGATAACGCGGAGTTCGGTCTCGGTATCGCGGAAGCAAATCTGCAGCTGCGCAAGAAGGTAAAGGATAACCTCGAAAAGCTGGCGGGACTCGATGTACCGGCGGAACTGAAGGACCTGTGCGCGCAGTATCAGGAAACCTTCCTTGACAGAGAGAGCAACTATCCGGTGGCACAGGCGATCATCGCTGCTCTGGAATCCGCTTCCCTCTCCGGTGAAGCAGCAGAACTGGCAGCAGAGATTCTTGACCGTAAGGATTATGTCGCGAAGCGCAGCCTCTGGATCTTCGGTGGTGACGGCTGGGCATATGATATCGGTTATGGCGGTCTGGACCATGTACTGGCTTCCGGCGAGGATGTCAATGTCATGGTATTCGATACAGAAGTATACTCCAACACCGGCGGTCAGTCCTCCAAGGCGACACCGGCCGCGGCGATCGCCATGTTCGCGGCATCCGGCAAGAAGACCAGAAAGAAGGATCTCGGCCTGATGGCCATGGCCTATGGTTATGTTTATGTTGCCCAGGTATCCATGGGCGCCAACAGAAACCAGGTACTCAAGGCCATCAAAGAAGCAGAAGCGTATCATGGACCTTCCCTGATTATCTGCTACGCTCCGTGTATCAACCACGGTATCAAGAAGGGCATGGGCAAAGCCCAGGAAGTCATGAAGGACGCGGTAGACGCAGGTTACTGGCATCTTTACAGATTCAATCCGGAACTGAAAGAGGAAGGAAAGAATCCGTTCATCCTGGATTCCAAAGAACCAACCGCCAGCTTCAGAGATTTCCTGATGAGCGAAGTCCGTTACTCGCAGCTGACGACGTCCTTCCCGGAAACTGCGGAAGAACTGTTCGCGAAGTCCGAGGCAGACGCGAAGCAGCGCTATGAGACTTACAAGCGCCTGGCAGCGGCAGAAGAATCCATTTTCTAAGGAAAATGTGTCTGCCATCCTGAGCGCAGCGAAGAATCTTATATTGTATATATCAAAGACAGGGTCAGTCGGCTCTGTCTTTTTTATCGGTATCCGGCGAAGAATGTTGTGGATAATTCCCGGATTTCCTGATAAACTTTATCCATAGAAGTTCAAAATGATCGATAGTAGATATCTGCACAGGCGAAACATCTGAAAGTGAGGTAATGACAATATGGCAGTTGTAGGAAAAGACCTGGCGCTGATCACAGCCGGTGTGCCGGGATTCAACAATTCGATGACCGTTCTCTACGGAGGTATCGGCAAACTGTGGTACAAGGATGTGTATTTCGCGTTTGTCAAGCCGGAACGTTATACATATGAGTTCATAAAGAATAATGATTATTTTACCGTTTCCTATTTCCCGAAAGAATACGATCACATTCACAAGGTATTTGGCTATCAGTCCGGCAGGGATGTGGATAAAGTAAAGGAAACGAAGCTGACTCCACAGGTTCTGTCCCATGGGATGACTTTTAAGGAAGCAAATGAGATCTTTGTCTGCAAAAAAATGTATATGAAACAGATGGATCCGGACTTCATCCCGAAAGAAGTCATGGATATGTACCACGATCCGAAAAATCTGATTTACGGCCAGACGCATTACCTGGTAGTGGGAGAAATCGTGGATCTGATCCAGAGATAACGGTGACAGGGTTTAAGGATGTAAGGAAAGGAGTTTGTATGGCTTTTCCGCAGGAAGTACATTATACCTTCGGTGATCTTCTATCGTGGAATGACGGGAACCGGTATGAACTGTATGACGGTCGGCCGGTGGCACTGGCCTCACCGACGGCTGTACATCAGCAGGTCAGTGGAGAATTGTTCGCACAGCTCCATTCATACCTGACGGGGAAACCATGCCGCGCGTATTATGCTCCTTTCGACGTCCGCCTTTTTGAAAAAGAAGGAGAGGCTCCGGAGGATATTGATACTGTAGTCCAGCCGGATCTTTTCGTGATCTGTGATAGAAGTAAAGTAGACGAACATGGTGTCCACGGAGCTCCGGATCTGGTGATTGAGATCCTTTCTCCGTCTACGGCCCGCCAGGACAAGCTGGTGAAGTTTAACCTGTATCTTCAGGCAGGTGTCCGGGAATACTGGATTGTTGATCCGGGCGATAAGACGGTGCAGACCTTTGTCCTGAGAAATGGCCAGTATGTAGCGGAGGTTTTTTCAGAGAGTGAAAAAAGGGTCCCGGTTCATATCTTCCAGGATTGCAGGATCGATCTGTCCCTTGTATTTCAGGAAGCGTAATGAATAGTTTCTTTAACAGCCATCTGCTGTCTGCAGATGGCTGTTTTTGACAGGTAGAACAGTAACAACAGCAGTTACTGCTTTGCGTTCGATCACTGAAACAAAAATACTGGTCAGAATGAAGTCCTGCGTTGCTCCGCTCACCATTTTGAAAGGTTATCAGAAGGCGCACGCACCAAATCAAAGATTTGGGCTGCTCTGCATGTG
>CAMNJG010000117.1 GCA_946541285.1 uncultured Clostridia bacterium | reverse complement strand
AGAAACGGCAGAAAGGAGAATCGTATGAAAGACGTCCGAATCGTTGAACACAGAGAGGTTTCAGAATGGAAACATCATTTGGGAAAACTGGAACTGGAGGTGTATCGCACCAATTGGTGTATACCTTATGACAGTCCGTTTCCTTCCGGGATGGAAACAACGGCGGAAGAAGGGAACGGAAAGAAAACCCCCGTTGTTATTGAAGCGGTTTCCGATACGGGGAAAAGACTGCGGGTGGCGGCTTACTGCAGAGTATCTACGCTTTTTGAGTCACAGGAAACATCGATCCTGTCTCAGCGGAAACATTATGAAGAACTGATCCAGTCCCACAGGGAATGGGACTGTGCAGGAATTTATCTGGAAACAGGTGTCAGTGCTACCAGTATGGAAAGACGCCCGGAACTGCGCCGCCTGCTTTCTGACTGCAGAGAAAAGAAGATTGACCTGATCCTGACAAAATCGATCAGCCGTTTTGCGCGCAGTACAGCAGACTGCCTGGAAATGATCCGTCTGCTGAATGGATGGGGTGTCAGTATCTGGTTCGAAAAGGAACATATCCAGACACGGTTGATGGATTCGGAGTTTGTCGTGACTATTCTTGCCTGCCTGGCGGAAAATGAAAGCCGGAATCTTTCAGAGAATATAAAATGGGGCATCCGGAAACGTTTTCAGAACGGGACTTATCGTCAGGCCAGGGCACCGTATGGATACGAATGGAAAAATGGACAGCTTTCCATCTTACCGGAACAGTCCGTGGTGGTCAGGGATATTTTTCAAATGGTACTTTCCGGGAAAGGTGGTACGGTGATCGCGAAAGAACTCAATCAGAAAAAAGTACCGAGTCCCTCCGGAAAGATCTGGTATCCCGGGACAGTGCGGGCCATTATCAGGAATCCTGCCTGTATCGGGATGGCGCTGTATCAGAAAACCTGGAGGGATGAAGATTTCCGGCAGAGACCAAACCGGGGAGAGCTGGAGCTGTATCGTCATGAGGAGCATCATGCACCCATCATCAGCCGGAAGGAATATCTGAGCGCACAGATGGCTGTAGAGCAGAGAGCCCGGGAGGTCGGATACGGGAATGGCGCGGATGCCGGAAGGAGCCGTCATCAGTATTGTTTTTCAGGACGCCTGTTCTGTGAGGAGTGTGGCGCGGTCATGCATCGTCAGACTGGCATCAGAGAAGTTTTCTGGCTCTGCAACAGACATGCCAGGGATCTGGAACTGTGCAGCATGAAACCACAGTCTGATCCGGATCTCAGAAACGCTTTTCTGAACTGTCTGAATAAGCTGTCGTGGTCCCAGAGCAGAAAAGAGGAAACGCACCGGATTCTGGAAGTATATGAACACCTGTTGCAAAGAAAAAAATCCGGGCAGTACATGGAGCGGCTTGAATGGATCAGGAGAAAAACGGAAGACTGTCACCGGGAGTCCGGAGCGCTGGCAGCCCAGTTCCTGCAGGGACGCTCCCGGACAGAATATCAGAGAAGAAAGATGATCCTGGAAGAAGAACTGCAGATTCTGGAACTGGAAAAACGTAAAATTCTCAGGCTCAGGGAATCTTCTGTCAATCTGAACCGGCTGAAAAAAACGATTGCTCAGTGGCGTATCACAGATGATCCGGAGGCTTTTCCGGAAGAGATTTTTTCTGAATTCGTGGAACATTGTACGGTGGACAGCAGTCAATCCGTCGTGTTCCATTTTTACTGTGGCCTGAAATTACAGGAAACGCTTCGAAAAAGGGAGGCTTTGTAATGGGTACACGGATTCCGTTTGGTTACAGGATTGTGGAAGGTAAGGCGCAGTCGGATCCGGAAAACGAAGAGAAGCTGAAACTGTTTTTCCGGCTCTATCTTGAAGGACTGACAATGGCAGGCGCGGCCAGAACGGCGGGATTGCCGGTTTCGGCGTCAACCCTGCCGCATCTGTTTCAGAGGAAAGAGTACCTGGGGACAGATTATTATCCGCCCATCGTCAGTCCTGCGTATCAGGAGCAATTGATCAGAGAATGGAAAAAAAGAAAGCAGGCTTCTCCCAGAACAGGGAAAAAGAGACCCAAAAAGGCAGTGCGGATTCATATCTGTTTCCATCTGGAAGGAATGGATGATTTCGGGACACAAATCGGAGACTGTCACGATCCGGCGGGGTATGCTGAAGAGCTGTACCAGAGGATTCACCCACAGTACTTACAGGAATGATCGAACGACTTCGAGCAGCAGAAGAGGCTGTCCGGAGTTTTTCTTTTTTGCCTGTAAACGAAATGGACGATGCAGTCAGGGATCATCCGTTTTTCCGGTATTGATTTACGTTTTACCGTAAAGAACAAAAGATTACGTAATCGAGTACGCAGAGGAATGTTACATCGAGTATGCAGAGGAATATAACGGTACCGGATTTTGTACGATACCGTATTTGAGAAAAATAAAGGAGTATGTGTGATGGCAGTACAGATTATCAAAGCGACAAAACAGCCTCAGGGCACCGTGGTGGCAGCAGACAGAGGAAAAGAAAAAATCCGGGTTTGCGCGTATGCGAGAATTTCCACTGATTCAGACGCGCAGGAAACTTCCTATGAGGCACAGTGCAGACATTATACGGATTATATCATGGATAATCCGGAGTGGGAATTTGCCGGGGTTTACGCAGATGAAGGCATCAGCGGAACTTCTACGAAAAACCGGGAGCAGTTCCTGAAAATGATCCATGACTGTGAAGCGGGTCAGATTGATATGATTCTGACGAAATCGATTTCCCGCTGGGCAAGAAATACAGTGGACAGTCTCAGGACGATCCGGAAACTGAAGGATCTGGGGGTAGGAGTTCTGTTTGAGAAAGAGAATATTTTTACACTGGACGCGAAGGGCGAAGTGCTGATTACGATCATGAGCAGTATTGCCCAGCAGGAGTCGGACAGTATTTCCAGAAATGTGCGACTTGGAATTCAATATCTGATGCAGCAGGGAAAAGGAAGACTGAATACCCGGCAGTTCCTGGGACTGACAAAAGGAGGGGAACACAACGATACACTGGAGATTGTTCCGGGTGAAGCAGACCTGGTACGGCGTATTTATCGTGAATATCTGGAAGGCTTCAGTCCTGGCATGATTGCCAGGCGTCTGACGCAGGAAAAAATCCCGACACCGGCAGGCAAGGTGACCTGGTATCAGAGTACGATTGTCAGTATTCTGGAAAATGAAAAATACTGTGGAGATCTGCTGATGCAGAAATATTATGTGGAGGATTTCCTGACGCACAGGATTGTCCGGAATACGGGGCAGCTTCCACAGTATTTCGTGGAAGACAATCATGAACCGATCGTACCGAAAAAGATATTTTACCAGGTACAGGGCGAAATGCAGCGGAGATCCCTGCTGAAACGGGAAGCTGGAAAGCTGCGCTTTGGTTCTGCAGACGCTCTGAAAGGCAGACTGGTCTGTGGGTGCTGCGGCAGAATCCTGAAACGATACATTCATCCGGATCATAAGTATACCGACTGGCGCTGCCGTTACCGGGCCTATGAAAAACGCAGCATGACCCGTGAAGTCAGTCCGGGCTGTCCCTGCAGGAATGTCCCGGAGGCAGACGCCAGAAATGCTGTGATCAGCGCATTTAATAAACTGCCGACCCTGAGGGACCGGCTGATCCGTATGCAGGGCTCTCTCTGGAATGGAGACCTGAAGAGGATTGATGTCATGCTGGAACATAACCGGGAGCAGAGAAAACGGATGGATTCCAGACTGGAACAACTCCTGGCAGAACCTCAAATGGAGGAGTCGGATGAGATCCGTTTCTTAAGAAATGAAATCGGACAGCTGGAGACGGAACGTATCAGTCTGGTGCTGGAAAGGGCGGAAGCTGCCAACCGTGAAATCCATATCCGTCTGGCACTGGAACTTCTGGAAACCATGAAAGCCTTGCATGATGCGCCGTATGGACTGAAAATGCGGAAGAATGTGGAAGAGGAGTCGCCGGCATGCCATGAGTATGATGAATTTTTCAGCAGGACTAAATATATACCGGAGGAAGGTGTTCTGGACCGGCATGGCTGGATGGTCACTTTTTCAGATGATCTGGTTGTGCGCTATCTGGAGAATATGACCGTTCTTGAGGAAGGATATGAAGTAAAGTTTAAATGTGGTCTCAGTGTCAGAACAGGCCTCTGATATTTGTTATGCCAGGCGGATACCGATTCATGAAAAAACCCCGCGACAGGCGCGGGGTTCATGGATGGCGCTCGTGGGGAGACTCGAACTCCCGACGCACGGTTTAGGAAACCGACGCTCTATCCGCTGAGCTACACAAGCATTTTAACGAAATCATCATATCACAGAAAGTGTGATATTTCAACTGTTTTCGGGGGAGTTCCCCGAAACTGCGGAGGGAGGGGAAATTCCCTCCCTTTCTTTCGGATGTTTTTTATGTAAGGATCCGGTCGATGTTACCGGAATACGGAATCATGTCAAGCTGATCAATCAGTCCCATGACGATGGAATCGTCCAGCTGGTGCAGCATGAACGGGAATCCGGCGAATAATGCCAGGTAATCCAGCAGCAGAAGGAGAAGGTAGGCCAGGATGGCACCCTCTACCAGCCCGAAGAGCATGCCGCCGAGACTGTTGAGCAGTCCGAGAGGGCCGTGATCGGTGCCGGTGAATTTCATGGAAATGGTCTGGACGATTTTGAAAATGACACGGACCACCAGCAGGACAACGACAAACGCGACGATGTCCATGAAAATATTGACGATCGGTTTGGCCGCGGCCGCCGCCTGTACGTCCATGGAAGAATTGGAGGTACTGCTGAGCGCTGCCAGGACGGAATCCGGCATGTTGCCGCCGTTGGATCCGTTCAGCTGAGAGATCAGTTTGCTTTTGACATAATCTGTCACATGGTCGGTCAGGCTGTTGCGGATCCCGGTATGGTCATCGATCAGATTGACTGCGTATGGATACGCGAGGAATGCCACAATGAGAGCTACCGCCCAGCCGATGATTCCGAGCAGCGACGCGATCAGTCCACGCTTGTCGCCGCGGAACAGGAACAGGATCAGTACACCTGCTACGATAAAGTCGATCCACATAAAATGAGTCCTCATGATGCCGAAAAAACGTATGTACCTATTTTATCAATAAACAAAATTCTAATCAACTGAAAGAAGAAGATATTTTCGCATTTCCTGTTTTCACTTCCAGTTCGTGGTTTATCTTTTAACGAAGATTTTTTTGAATGACTGTAATTTTTCTTGCAATAATTTTGCCTTATGATAAAATTGGAAAGATATAGTATCGAAATATTAACCGATATTTGAGTTTTGTGGAGTTAGGAACTGTCTGAAAATAACTTGTGCAATTTCCGAAGGATGTTTTTTCGAGAGCA
>CAMNJG010000116.1 GCA_946541285.1 uncultured Clostridia bacterium | reverse complement strand
GAATCCGACCTGACCATACTCATGCGTCAGCTTGCTTCACTGGAAAACCGTGTGCGTCAGCTTGAGGAAGGCTTCATGGGCGAGATCGAAGTGGAAGAAGTCATCCACGGCGAGCTTGCGGAGATGATCGGAAGGATCGATACGCAGGCTTTGGTTAACCCCGGCACAAGCGGAGCATTTACGGTAAACGAGCCGGTGCATCTTGAACTGATGGCGATGCTTGGCGGCATAACGGAAAACGCGGAAGGAGAAACGTAATGGTTAAAGGCCATGTGAAGATAGAGCTTTTCGATCATAAGACCGGGAAGCGGATAGTAAAGGAGCACGAAAACATGCTCACCAATGCGCTGGCATACAGGGCCGGGATCGACGCAAACGATAACCTTGGCCTTTATTCCAGTGAGTACAGCCTCATGCCGCTGGGAACGAAGGGCCTGGGCGGACTGTTCCTTTTTGACGGTCCGCTCACCGAGGATGTGGGCAACGTCCACTTTCCCATGGATGTGCATCTGACCGGCTGTGCGGGAAGAGGAGCGGGAAACCCTGCCAGCAACCTGCAGGGAACCATCGATAATACTTCTACAAAGTATGAGGACGGCAAGTACACTACGGTATGGAATTTCCTGCCCAGTCAGGCAAATGGTGTGATCGCAGCTCTGGCGCTTACCCATACACGGGCGGGAGATAATCCCTTCCACATGTACCGGGCAAATGCCTGGAACCGCATTTCAACTGGCTACCGTCATTTTGTGGCGATGGATCCGGATACCGATACGGCTTATTTCACCTATAACTACCAGGCGACCAGCACCATTTCCTTCTACAAGCAGAAGCTCTCAAGACATCTGCTGCGTGTCAATTCCCCATATATGGGAACGGAGCAGTCAGCGCTCAATTACAGTGTTTCCGGGGAGACCCTGACGGACAGAAATTACTGGGATATTACGCCTGACTATGACGGCTATATCTATCTGTGTGCTACGCAGGGCAATCAGAACGGAAACGCGACAGTGTATCTCAGAAGGCTGAAAGCCTCAGCGGATCACTTCTCCCTGGAGGAGGATACGGATTTCAGGCAGACACTGACCCTGCCGGAGATCTTCCTGTATCCTTCGAATGCCAGCAAGAATACCCATACAATGGCGCTGGCAGTGTCGAACGGATATCTTTACGCCTTGAGTTATGACAGGAAATCCGTCTACCGTATTTCTCTTGCGGATACTTCCCAGGTCAGGCAGTTCACACCAACTATCGACCGTTTCCAGACCATGGACTGCGGTATCTATCCCCACAGGGGGAGCGGCATCTGGACAGAATTCTGCTATCAGGTGACCAATTCCACAGGCGGAACGGAGACACGAAGGACGAGGGGACTCATATACGAAGACGGGGAGTGCAGATACGATCTTGCTTCCTACACGACAAGTTCATGGAGCATGAAGGACTTCTGCGGCTATGTGACGGACGACCTCCGGATGTTCTCATCCTACTATGTCTACTTCGATGCATGCCAGAACTATATCGGGACGATCTGCAACCTGGAGGAACCGATCACAAAGACGGACTCCCAGTCATTAAAGATCACCTACAGCATTACAGACGGTTAAGGAGGGGGAGATGGCACTACGACTTGCAGCAAGACAGGCCCGCCTGGTGGTCTTCGGTTATAACGCGGTCACCAGCCGGATCGAATGGGTGAGAAGCCCGGCAAGCCCGCAGTACGCGGGATCACCGCTCTCCCTTTCCGGGGGACAGGTCATGGCCTACTACAAGGACGGGACCGCGTCGGATATCACGGCATCCTGTGGCTACGATCCGGACGAAGGCTCGCTTCTTGAATATGCCGGAGAGCTCAATATCAACGCTACCTACACGGACCATGCGGGCAATGAGTTCACGGCGGACACACAGATCGATGTGGCGGATGTGGAAGAACTGTTCTTTACCCGGTTATCGAATCCTACGCAAAAGGAAGGCGCAGGCCTGGATCTTTCCGGGGCGGTACTGTCCGTCCGGTACACTGATGGGACGACGAGAAGCATTGATGCCGGGAGCGTTACTTTCGAGCCTTCTGCCGGAGAGATGATCGGACACATGGAAACACTGCCTGTCCAGGCAACATGGAGGAACCCGGCAACTGGATCAGAATATTCTGATCAGTACACCATCAATGTGGATCAGGCAGATGGTATCTATTTCTCCCATGCGCCGAATAAGAAGGACTATGCGGAAGGCGAGCCGCTTGATATAAGCGGGGCGGTCATCACACTGAAATATAAGCGTTCCGGAGACCTTAGGATCGTTACGGACAGCTGCACTTTCTATCCGCCAAGTGGAGAAATCATGACGCCTTATGGGACGAGCCTTCATGCTTACTACCAAATGCCGGGCGGGAATCAGTACGAAGCGGAGACCCTGCTCAATGTTCAGACCATGACGGTTCCGATTGATGTGATCGGCCAGATCGTCGGGGAAGAACTGGGGCTTGACTTTAACGCGGACCTTCCTTCTGATTTCTGGGATAGCTTCTATCCGCAGAATGTCCCGTATATCCCGGCAGACGGAGACTACTACCTGTCCGAAGACACCTACAGCAGCATCGTGGATTATCTCTGCAGTAAGGGAGCCTTTACCGATTACCGGCAGTATGGGGATATCCCGTATATGGTCCTTCCGGCCGGAAGATATCCATCCGCGGACGGTCAGAACGCCATAGAAGCAAGGGCGGATATCTATATCATCGCGGCGATGGAGAAGAAGAACGGAAGGCCGGAGAGCCTGCCGAATCCGAGCTGTGTGGATTATCCGTACACAAATCTCTATGTGTACAACCAGATCCAGGTGCTGACCTTCACCCTGAACAGTTCAGACTATATCCGCTGCGCTCCGGGACTGAAAGGCGGCTACAATTCCGCGACCTCCGGTATCTGTCGGAAGATGGCAGGACTTGGACTGTATGACGTGGATGATGACACGATGTACACCAACTATGCGACTTTCCCGGATGACAACATTGTGAGCATCCCCGGTATCCTGGCGCTTCCATGGTGCTGGTATGACAATCTGCCAAAGGACCTGTCGGTGCTGAAAAACATCGTACAGCACGGATCAAAGGCAAGCGGATGCACCGGCATCACGCACGATGGGAAAGTCCCATACCTCACCTACTCGAAGGGATCACTCTACGAGGAAGTGAAGGAGCAGTTCCCGGAGCTGTTCACCAGCAATGTCACCTACGGAGATACGACCTATGTCCATGTCAACGCATAAAAGGGGGTGGTCAGTTTGGCGACCAGGACAACGAATTACAGGCTGACCAAGCCTGAACAAACCGACCTTGTGGATATCGATGAGCTCAACGGTAACTTTGACATCATCGACACGCAGATGAAAGCAAACGCGGATGCGGCAAGGGGAAAGCAGGATGCGCTGACCTTCGATGAAGCGCCGACAGCAAACAGCCGGAACCCTGTGAGGAGCGGCGGCATCTACACGGCTCTTCGGAGCAAACAGGATGCGCTGACCTTTGACGAGGCTCCGGCATCCGGGAGCAGGAACCCGGTCAGAAGCGGCGGCATCTACACCGAGCTTGGGAAGAAGCAGAACACGCTGACCTTCGACGAAGCTCCTGTATCCGGAAGCAGAAACCCAGTACGGAGCGGCGGCATTCATGCTGCACTCCAGGGCAAACAGGATACACTTTCCTTCGATGAATCCCCGCAGCCGGGGAGCAGGAAGCCTGTGAGGAGCGGTGGTATATACACAGCCCTCCAGGGCAAACAGGACACGCTTTCCTTTGATACGGGCCCAAGGGCGGGTAGCACAAAACCGGTCACCAGCGAAGGCATATACACAGCCCTGCAGGAGAAGCAGGATAAGCTGTCCTTTGACACGGTTCCGACAGCGGGAAGCACAAAGCCGGTCACCAGCGGAGGCATCCGTTCAGCCCTGCAAAGTAAGCAGGATAAGCTCAACTTCGATTCCGCCCCGAGGGCAGGAAGTACAAATCCCGTTACGAGCGGCGGTGTATATGAGGCTCTGATAAACAGCCACATCGAGATCACCTTCGATGATGAGCCGGTGGCCGGAAGCGAGAACGCTGTGAAATCCGGAGGCATCTATACAGCGCTCCAGGGTAAGCAGGATGACCTGACGAAGGTGCCGACCGTTTCATCTCTTCGGAAATCGGATTACCTGTTCCTGGAACGGGACGGCAGGATCTATAAGATCCGCGCCTCGGCGGTGATCATACCGTCCGGAGACGGTGACAGTCTTGAGACGGAGGGCGGCGACTCCCTTCTTACCGAGGATGGTGAAGAACTTCTGATAGACACCGGGGAAGAGGAACCTGATGCCGTGATGACAGAATCCGGAGAGCAGATGCTTACGGAAAGCAGCGAAGTAATCAATATCGATTGAGGAGGAAAAGACCATGGGTGTAAAAATCAGTGAATTGCCGGTCGCGTCCTCGGCAAACAACAACGACAGTCTGGTGCTGAACCACGGCAGCGAGACGCAAAGGATCACGCTGGAAAAGCTGATGGAAAGCGGCAAGAGGGCGGCCGGATTGGTGACAGACTCGGAGCTGCAGACGTATCTGGAAAACTATGTGTCGGAAAGCCATCTGAGCGATGTGCTGGACGATTATGTGGAAGGCGCGAATATTTCAAACTATCTGAGTGAGTATGTGACCGGTTCGGATATGTACGGCTACCTGAGCGAATACGTGACGGAGTCTGATCTGTCGAACTGCCTGAGTGATTATGTTACGCAGGATGAACTGGATAACTCAGGTTATATGTCGGAGTCTGATGTCGAATCAGTTCTCAGCGACATCATCAGCGATTACCTGAGCGACTATGTGACGCGCAACGATCTGGAGAATGCTGGGTATTTGACGGAATCGGAGCTTTCCGATTATCTGAGCGAATACGCCACACTTTCCGATCTGGATGATGCAAATTTCGTCACAAGCTCCTACCTGAGCGAAGCGCTGGGCAGTTATGTGACAGACACCTACCTGAGTGAGGCACTTGGCAGTTACGTGTCAGATTCCTACCTGAGTGAATACCTGAGCGAGGCTTTGAGTGAAGCACTGGAAAGCTATGTAGCTGCTGATGATCTCGACGAGATCCTAAGTGATTATGTGTCTCTCAGTTCCCTGAGTGAGGATCTGGAGGATTACGCAACCAAATCGTATCTGGAAAGCTGCCTGAGTGATTATGTTTCGTCTGCCTACCTGAGCGATACGCTGTCGTATTACCTGTCAGAATCAGACATCTCGAACTATCTGAGCGAGGGACTTGCCGGACTTGATAATCTGCTGTCAGCAACCGACCTTGTTGAAGCAGGCTATGTGTCCAGTTCCAGCTTTGCGGCGGCACTGGCGGCCTATCTCTCCGAATACGGCGGGGAGACGATCTATG
>CAMNJG010000115.1 GCA_946541285.1 uncultured Clostridia bacterium | reverse complement strand
GGATATTATCAGCACCGGTGGTATTTTCGCGACAGCCGTGAAAATGGCAGCGGGAAACCGGATCGGCGTGGATCTGTCCGGCACATCGGCCGCGGCGCTGCGCAGTATTGACTGCGGCGGGCTGCTCCTGGAAATCTCCGGGGCAGAGGATCCGGAAAAGCTCTTCGATGGTATTTCTTATACTGTTGTGGGACGCACGACAGTCCGTCCGGAAATCAAGGCAGAGAGCAGGACTTTCGGACTGAACAAGATTATTTATGACTGGACGCGTCCTCTGGAAACCGTGTTCCCGACAGAAGCCGAGCAGGATAAGACTCCGCTGACGGTGTTTGAGTATACCGGAAGGACCGAAATCCGCGGAAAGCACCGTTCTCCGTTCGGGCCGATATATCCGGGCGTTTCCGCGAAACCGAGAGTCTTTATCCCGGCTTTCCCGGGCACAAACTGTGAAGTGGACAGCAAGCGGGCCTTTGACAGAGCCGGCGCGCTGACCACCGTCCAGAACATTACCAATCTGACCCAGGAAAGTCTGGACCGTTCGATCTCCGAGATGGTCCGGAATATCCGCAACAGTCAGATTATCATGATTCCGGGCGGTTTCTCCGGAGGCGATGAGCCGGATGGTTCTGCCAAGTTCATCACTGCCGTTTTCCGGAATCCGCGGGTCAGCGAGGCTGTGACCGATCTGCTGGAAAACAGGGACGGACTGATGCTGGGAATCTGCAATGGATTCCAGGCGCTGATCAAACTGGGGCTGGTACCTTATGGAAAAATTGTGGACATGGAGGACAGCAGTCCGACACTGACCTACAATACGATTGGCCGCCATGCTTCGTGCCTGGTGCGCACCAGGATCGCGTCGGTTCATTCTCCGTGGATGGCTGGTGTCAATGTAGGGGATATCCACCTGGTTCCGGTATCCCACGGGGAGGGACGTTTCATCGCGGATGAATCCCTGGTGGCGGAAATGGCGAAAAACGGACAGATCGCGACCCAGTATGTCGATGCCGATGGCAACCCGACTTCGGTGACAGCATATAATCCGAATAATTCTGTCCAGGCAATCGAAGGAATTTTCTCGCCGGATGGCAGAATCTTTGGTAAAATGGGACATTCAGAGCGGATCGGCAGAAACCTTTACAGAAATGTAGAGGGCAATCAGGATCAGAAACTGTTTGAATCCGGAGTCGCTTATTTCAGATAAATCAGTAAGGAAAGGTTTTTTCAGATGAAAGTCGGAATCGTGATGGGCAGCAAATCGGATTATCCCGTAGTGGAAAAGACCGAAAAAATGCTCGCAAAATTTGGTGTAGAATATGAAACCCGTGTCATCTCGGCACACAGAACCCCGGATCAGGCACATGCGTTCGCGGCGGGAGCGGAAGCAAACGGGATCGAAGTGATCATTGCCGCTGCAGGCAAGGCCGCACATCTGGCAGGAGTCCTGGCGGCGTTCACGACACTTCCCGTCATCGGCATCCCGGTCAAATCCTCCACGCTGGATGGGCTGGATTCACTGCTTTCCGTGGTTCAGATGCCGAAGGGAATCCCTGTGGCGACGGTCGCGATTAACGGAGCGGAAAATGCCGGAATCCTGGCGGTACAGATGCTTTCGCTGGCGCATCCGGAACTCCGGGACAAGTTAAAGGATTACAAAAAAGAAATGGCGGACGCGGTCATGGCAGACGATGCCGAAATGCAGTCACAGAAATAGTCTTTTTCTTTTCTTTTATCGCTGACACAGAAGAACAAAAAAGGGGCTCTTCCGCATTTATTAGTGACAGATCGCGAGTCGTACATTCTGTCCTGTCATCCTGAGCGCAGCGAAGGATCTTATAAAGATTCTTCGTCGCCTGAACACCTGACCCGATGAACGAAGCGAGGTTGGAATCGTCTTCTTCGCTCCTCAGAATGACAGAATGTACTAATGGTTGCGGAAGAACCGAAAAAAGAAGAGGCCCGGATCAAACCGGAGCCTCCTCAGGAAAAGAACAGTTTTGAGAATTTAAAAAGGAGAACGTCTCAGATGGGAAATCTCACATATAAAGATGCAGGAGTCGATACAGTAGAAGGCGGACGCGCAGTGGAACTGATGAAGGAGCACGTCAAGCGTACGTTCAGCAGTCATGTGCTGACGGGACTTGGCAGCTTCGGAAGCCTTTACAGCCTTGATACAGAAGGATTGCACGAACCGGTACTGGTTGCCGGAACGGACGGTGTCGGTACAAAACTGAAAATCGCGTTCCTGATGGATAAGCATGATACCGTGGGCAGGGACTGTGTCGCCATGTGCGTCAATGACATCATCTGCCAGGGGGCGGTCCCGCTTTTCTTCCTGGACTATATCGCGACCGGAAAGGTCAGGGCGGAGAAGATCGCGGATATCGTCAAGGGAATCGCGGACGGCTGTATTCTGGGCGAATGCTCGCTGGTGGGCGGAGAAACCGCGGAAATGCCGCAGTTCTATGGTGACGACGAATACGACATGGCCGGTTTCGCTGTGGGCATCGCGGACAAATCCAGGATCATTGACGGCAGCAAAGTCTCGGAAGGAGATGTCATCGTCGGCCTGCCTTCCAGCGGGATTCACAGCAATGGTTTCTCCCTGGTCAGAAAGGTGCTGCTGACAGACGCGAACCTGGATGTACACGATTTCATCCCGGAACTGAACCAGACACTGGGTGAGGCACTGATCGAGCCGACACGGATTTATGTAAAAGCAGCGAAGGCTCTGTTTGAAAAATATACCGTCCACGGAATCGTGCATATTACAGGTGGCGGATTCTATGAAAACATCCCGCGGATCCTTCCGGAGGGACTGTGCGCTGAGATTACAACCGGTTCCTGGGAAATCCCTCCGGTGTTTGATTACCTTCAGAAGCAGGGCGGTATCGAAACGAAGGAAATGTATTCCACCTTCAATATGGGAATCGGCATGATGTTTGTCGTAAGTGAAGAAGATGCCCCTGGTGTGATGGGTGTACTCGCGGAAGCAGGGGAGCATCCTTCCGTGATCGGGCGGATCGTAAAAGAAGAAAATGGCGTGCGTGTAAAGATGACAGAATCAGGAAACGTCGAATAAGCAGTTCTGTTTATTCGGGGAATTTCCTGTGGACAGGTGGGGCAGATGAAAAATATTTCAGTACTGGTGTCCGGCGGCGGCACCAACTTTCAGGCAGTCATAGATCAGATTGAAAGCGGAGCGATCCGCAACGCCAGAATCGCGCAGGTGATTTCCAGCAACGCGAAAGCCTACGCGCTTGAACGGGCGGCGAAACACGGAATCAAGTCTGTGGTAATCGGGAAAAACGAATATCCGGACATGGCAGAGCGGACGGACGCGATTATCCGGGCACTGGATGAGGAGCAGACCGACCTCATTATCCTTGCCGGCTATATGAGCGTTCTGCAGCCTGCGCTGGTCAGAAAATACAAAGACAGGATTATCAACATCCATCCGTCACTCATCCCGAAATACTGTGGAATGGGATTTTATGGGCATTATGTCCATGAGGCGGTCCTGGCCGGTAAGGAAAAAGAATCCGGTGCCACCGTCCACTTTGTCGATGAAGGTGTGGATACAGGAAAGATCATTCTGCAGCGTCGGGTGCCGGTGCTCCCGGAGGATACACCGGATACGCTGGCAGCCCGTGTGCTCCAGGTTGAGCATCAGATTCTTCCGGAGGCAGTCCGTCTGTTCTGCGATGATGAAATCGACCAGGCGGGTAAAAAAGTCCTCATCGTCGGCGGAGGCGGACGGGAGCACGCGATCGCGTGGAAGCTCAGCCAGAGTCCTCACGTGGGCAGGCTTTACTGTGCTCCGGGAAATGCCGGGATCAGCCGGGTCGCGGAATGTGTACCGGTAAAAGCAGAGGATCTGGAAGGCATCCGGGATTTCTGCGTAAAAGAAGAGATCGACATGGCGGTGATCGGGCCGGAAGTGCCGCTTTCCATGGGGATTACGGATCTGCTGGCCGCGGAGGGAATCCGGGTATTCGGGCCGGATAAGAGCTGCTCCAGACTGGAAGCCAGTAAATCGTTTACCAAGGAATTCCTGCTCCGGCATCAGATTCCGACAGCCCGTTACAAAGAATACACAGACCCGGCGGAACTGCGTAAGGATATCGGAATTTTCGGTTTTCCGATGGTCATCAAAGCGGACGGCCTGGCAGCCGGTAAAGGCGTGGTCATGGCAGAAGACGCGGAAGCGGCGGAAAAAGCGATCCATGAAATGATGGAAGAACGTAAGTTCGGTGAGGCAGCCGATAAGATTATCGTAGAAGAATGCCTGACAGGCGTTGAGGCATCCATGCTGTGCTTCGTGGATGGGAAAACGATCGTACCGATGGAATCCGCGCAGGATTATAAACGTGTCTTTGACGAAGACCAGGGCCCGAACACCGGCGGGATGGGCTCCTACTCCCCGAGTCTCCTGTTTAACGGGGAACTGGAGCAGCGGATCCGTACAGAAATCCTTGATCCGACGATCCGGGGGTTCCAGGAAGACGGCCTTGATTTCCATGGTGTGCTCTTTATCGGACTGATGCTGTCTGAAGACGGTCCGAAGGTCATTGAATTCAATAACCGCTTCGGGGATCCGGAAACACAGTCAGTACTGATGAGGCTGAACACCGATCTGCTGGATATTTTTGACGCCTGCATTGACGGCACGTTAGCGGATATGGACATCCAGTGGACGGATCAGAGAGCGGTCTGTGTTGTTCTGGCCAGTGGCGGTTATCCGGACAGTTATGAAAAGGGAAAACGGATCGAAGGTCTGGATTCTGTGGACGATGACGTGATCGTTTTCCATGCCGGTACAGCGTGGAAAGACGGAGAGACCGTCACCTCCGGAGGCCGTGTCCTGGGTGTGACCGCGCTCGGCGCGACGCATGAAGAAGCGCGCGCGAAAGCCTTTGCCAATGTTGAGAAAATCCGGTTTGAAGGGGCTCATTACCGGAAAGATATCGGACTGGTCCGCAGAGGCTGATGGAAAGGTTTTTCGGGACGGACCGGGAAAAAAAGCCCGGAACGGCAGAAAGAAAAGTTTTCGCTCAAAAACGTTCTTCTGCCCATACCGTGGAAAAATACCGGCGCCAATCGCAGAAAACAAAGAAATCCCGCGAAAAATCCCGTCCGGGTCTACAGAAAAAAGAAAAAACAGACATGTCACGGAAGGGATTTCTGTCTTCCGGAGCGCCGGAGCGTCAGCACTGGCGCTCCGGCAATATGCTGTATCCGGTTCCGGCAGTCATGGTCAGCTGCGCGGACCGGTCCGGCCGCGCCAATATTATTACCATCGCCTGGACAGGGACGATCTGTTCCGATCCGGCGATGGTGTATATTTCTGTACGGCCGCAGCGCTATTCCTACGACATGATCAGAGATACCGGAGAATTTGTTATCAATCTGACAACGGAGGAGCTCA
>CAMNJG010000114.1 GCA_946541285.1 uncultured Clostridia bacterium | reverse complement strand
ATTCAAAACCCCTGCAGCAGATTAACCGAATTTTGCCGATGCGCATTGAAATATTCAGGAAATTCGGTTAATGAGCACGCATTAAAACAGTGTCTGCTCATTACTCCCCCGTCGGGCTTAATGATGCAGGCATTAAACGACAATTACTTCTTCAGGAAAGGAGCTTCTATGAAAAAACGACTGATTCCCGCGCTTCTCGCGGTTCTGCTGCTTGTCCCTGTGATTTCACTTCCGGCGGAAGCCACAGGCACCTACGGAAGTGTCCCGGTCCTGACCGGTTACGCGGACGTGGACTATCAGGCTGAGCAGATCCTGTCCGAAATCCCGCTGTCCGGGAAAAGCGCACGCGACCAGATCCAGGCGGTCTATGACTGGATTATTACACACTGCCAGCGAAACAACTGGGACGGCACGCTGTATTATGATGAAAAAGCCGTCGCTGCCATCGCGCCATCTTATGAAAACAACACGAAGCAGCGGATCTATCAGGGAAAGGCCGTCATCCGCCGCGAAATGGAACCGTACTGGGGACTGGGAGACGACAGCTACGATTATTATTCTTTTGACGCCAACTCCAGCGTCGCGTACAAAGCCAGGGAAATGATGCTGAAACGGACCGGGGACTGTGTCAATTATTCCGCCCTGTTCGCGGTCCTGTTAGGACATCTGGGCTATGACAGCCATATCATCCCCGGCCAGTTCATCAATCCGAACGGCTCGAAAGTCAGCCACAAATGGAATTATGTGCTGATTAACGGAACCTACTACTGGTTTGACATCCGGATCGACCACTCCTATTATGTACGCCGCGGCAGCAAAACGATCCCTCACCAGTACTTCATGATTGCTGACACGAAAGAATGGGAAAACAGCCATGAGTGGGATCATACCTACTCTGACCTGCTGGCTGCCAATGCTGCCACTGTCACGGGACTGTACAACCAGGCCATACAGGACGCTGCCGGAACCCCGTCCTATGAGGACGTAGACGCCCGTTACGGATCTCTTTTCAATTTCTGGAAAAACAACACCTACCTTCCGGGACAGTTTACGGACGTGAAATCGGGAGCATGGTATGAGGAAAATGTGAAGGATGCTTTTGAATACGGCCTGCTCCTGGGCAATGGCGACGGCCGCTTCGGGGTAGGTGACCATCTGACCATCGCGCAGACCCTGGCGATCGCGGACCGCCTGCACAATCGCTATTACGAAGGTTCCGGCCTGTTCCTCCAGCGGGATCCATGGCATCAGGTATATGTCGATTATGCGGTAAACTACGGCATCATGGCGCAGGGACAGTATGATCCTCTCGCGACAGCGACCAGGGCACAGTTCGCTGCCATCATGTCCGCCGCGCTTCCGGACGAGGCGCTCCCGGCGATCAACCAGATCACCCGTATCCCGGATGTCCACAGCGCAGCTTCCTATTCCGAAGCTGTGTATCGTCTGTATAACGCCGGTATCCTCACCGGTAATGACGAAGCCGGCACGTTTGCGCCGGATACCCCGATCAAACGGGAACAGGTGGCCGCAATGGCGACGCGTTTTGCCAACAGTGATCTGCGGAAAACGTTTACACTGAAGTAAAGTATTCGTTCCTTTTCCGCTGTCACTGTTCACGGCCTGCAGAAGTACTAACGTCAACATCTGCCGGTTACGTTTGGACCGAAAGGAAATCCTGCGTGCTCCGCCCATTTTAAAAAGTCGTCAGGATCTCGTCGCAAAAGACAGGAAGACCATTCCACAACACAGACTCATAAAAAATCCCGGCCGGTGTCACACTGACATCAGCCGGGATTTTCTGCTTTCGTTCTGAGTCTGACAGACTTATGGAAACGCTGATTTATTCGACCGGTTCAAGCACAGCGGGTGGTCAGATGCAACCAATTCCCCGATGCGTAGCGAGGTTGGAATTGTCTACAGGGAAGTTCATTCTTCTGTTTCAGACAATCCAGCAACAAACTCTGCCGGGGAATACACGGAGATGGCAGCAGTTTTGAAATGATCCGGGTTTCTGGTGATAATACAGTCAAGTCCGGCCCGTGTGGCACTTTCGATCATAATCGCATCCTCATAATCATTATTCTCTATTGCGATGGCATTCTGACAATCGATAGCAAGAGTGTCAATCAATTCAAACAAGGCATAGAGTTTTGTCATGACCTGACGAGCTTTTGCATCCACGTTTTTCTGCCCGGTAAATTGCTTCCGTGAAAAATAATGGATGTCTGCGGCTTCTTTGGCTGTAATGCACCCGATGATCTGTTTGTTAGCAATCGCATAGAAAATCTTCTTTCCATCAGAAAACCAGGGTTCCCGACGCTGAAGGACATCGACAATAACATTCGTATCTAACAGTACTCTCATACTTCATTCAACCTCTCTGCCCGCGCTTCCTCAAGAGTCATGGTCTGGGGAAGAATACCAAAAAGGGTCTCCGCAATTTCCACCCGATCCTGGAATGGATTTGTCAGTTTGGCTACGACTTTACCATACTGTGTAATAAACACATCCTCCGTTGCGGCCAAAAGCAGATATTTTCCAAGATTTGCTTTCAGTTCCGTTGCGGTGATAGACATGGGATCAGCCTCCTTTCCTGAAATTAAGGATAACATAATCGGACGATAGTATCAATAAAATCGAACGAAAATCATCATGACACCGTGCGAAAAAAACCTGTCAAAACAACTCCTCGTTCTTCTTACTGAATACGCTCCAGATAACCTTCCTGAATGAGTGTTTCTACTGATTCCGGCATCATATACTGCAGTCCGCCGCCTGGTTCATCAAACCACGGTGAGGTAATTCCCTTTTCTACTCCCTCTATGGGTTTGACCACTCTATATTGATGATATTCCTTCTGGTCACTCCCTGGGGCACAGGATCTCTGTTCATATGGCGTGTTAATGGCCGCAAGAAAAAAACCCGTCTCCGCGCCAAAGCGATCGATTTCGGTTCCTTCTTCCAGGACAATCAGCTCATTCGTTCCTTCCACCGCGCCATTATTGGCCGGCCAGTTGATCTCCCCCGTTTCCTGATTATAGTATACGGGATTGTCAAATACCGTTTTGTGAGACAGGTACACTGCGTCATCCGGTCTGTATATCCAGGCATCAATCTTTGCCCTGTCTTCCGGCGTCAGTTCAGACGGAGGATCAGTCTCCCCTTCCATGGTCAGCTTTTCACAGAATCTCATCAGGATTGTCGCGACCTGTGCCCGGGACGCTTCGCCCTGTGGGTGAAGTATCTTCTCATTCATCCCCTGAATAATGCCGTTCATGGTCATCCAGCACATCGGCTCATAAGCGTACCCGGATACCTGATCCGCATCCTCGAATTTCAGCGGGAAAGCCCATGTGCCGGTAAAACCCTGATCCTTCAATCTCTGTCCATAACGGTAAAGGATCGTCGCCAGCTGTTCACGGGTAACCGGGTCGTCTGTTCCAAAGGTATCCACATCGTAACCGTTTACAAGATCATTGGCTACCGCCCAGCGGACTGCGTCTGTATACCACTGGCCGTCCTGTACATCACGGAATGTGACAGCACCGTCAACCTCCGGATTTCCTTGCATCCTCCAGAGCATTGTGACAATCATGGCCCGGCTGGCAGAGGTTAACGGCTCGAAGGCGTGATCCCCCGTACCGTTCATGATGCCCTTTTCGATAACCCAGAATACGCCGTCATAATACCATTCCCGGGCATCCACATCCGAAAAGCCAGCCATTTTTTCTTCTGCGCTTGCCTGCGGCACTGTCTGATCCTGCCCGCCTGCTTCTACTGGCTCCGCCAGAACAGACAGAGGCATGGCGAGTATCATACTCACAGTCAATACGATACTCATCACAACAGTCTTCCATTTTTTTTGAATCATTGTCTTCCTCCTCGACCTGTCAAAAAATTTCTCCTTATTTTACGGTTATTGTATCATAAAATCGATCCAATAATATGGATACATAGCCTGTGTAAAAATTTTTCATCTCCAGAAACCGGGGTATGACCCCCCTCAGGCTTTACTACGCATATCTATTATATGCACAGTAAGAAAATTGTGACATTGATAACTTTTATTGACAGTTCTTTTATTCTTCCAATATAATGTTCATATTGAAAAAAGCTTGTTTTTCAGCAGTGGAAAATGTAGCTGACCGTAGTGACAAATTCAGAAGATCGGTCATAAAAAAAGAAATACATGTCCAGGATCAGCTACAGACAAATGCGAACGACAAAGAAAGGAGCACACAATGGATTCCAATTTAAAAGATAAGGTGGTTCTGATTACAGGTGCTACCGGCGGTATCGGCAAAGAAATTGCCAGGGCATTCGCAAAGGAAGGCTCCAGGATTGCGATTACCTCCCGCACACAGGCCAAGCTGGATGCCCTCGTTGATGAGCTTGGTGTTCCAGAGGATCATGTCGCTACTTTTGTAGTGGACGTAAGCAAGGAAGAAGAAGTGAAGGCTGCGGTTGAAGGCGCTATCGCCAGATGGGGTTCCCTGGACGTATTAGTCAACAATTCCGGCGATAACGGAAGCTACAAGCCGATTGCCGAGCTTACCCGGGATGATTTCCTTAAAGTATATGACATTAATGTATTCGGCGTCATGTATGGCATGAAATACGCTGTTCCTCAGATGAGGAAACAGGGGAAGGGCGCTATCGTCAACATCACGAGTGAAGGCCAGTTCGTTGCAGCATCCGGTATGGCTCCTTACGTTTCTTCCAAGCACGCCGCCGGCGGACTGTCCAAATGTGTTGCGCTGGAAGTCGCTCAGGAAGGTATCCGTGTCAATACCATCTGCCCTGGCGCTGTCGATACCCCGATGATGCGTCGTATCGAAGAGCAGTGGCTCGGCGAAGGCTACACCCGCGAACAGGCTCTGGCCACCTTCGCTGCCCAGTACCCGGACGGAAAATATGCCGATCCGGCTGAAGTCGCTACAGCAACCGTATTCCTGGCCTCTGATCTGGCCGGTCATATCAATGGAGCTTCCCTGCGCATTGATGGTGGCAAAGTTGCTATGGCGTAATGGTTTGATATAAGACATATCGAGCATCCATCTATTTCCATAAAAAACAGCCAGCCTGTACCGTGGTGATCTCCACAGTACAGGCTGGCGTTGTTCATTCAGAAAATCCGTAAAACGAAATCAGTACATCAGGCAGACAGAATACTGGCCGTACTGGTCGCGTCATCCCAGTCTACCTGCAGGCCGAGCGATCCTGCCAGCACGCGCAGCGGGAGATACGTGCCGTCTTGTAAATGAAAGAATCCCACAGAATTTCCACGAAACTGTCTTCGCTTCAGAATCACGCACAAATCGCCTTTACGGATTGCGCAGAATGAATTCTTTGCAAATCCGTAATATCTGAGGTAAAAAATCGAAAAACTGTTCAGTTCGCCGGAAAACTCTCTATAATAGAAGCAGGAGACAGGA
>CAMNJG010000113.1 GCA_946541285.1 uncultured Clostridia bacterium | reverse complement strand
ACATAATGTGACAGTGTTTTCAGTCCTTCATAGTGGTCTGTATGGAGATGGCTGACGACTGCCAGGTCGATTTCATCCACCCCGTTTCCCAGGAAATAGGGCATCAGGACTTCTTTTCCGATATCCCGCGTATGGCTGCCGCCGGAATCAAACAGGAGATCCGCTTTTCCGTTTCTGATGTGCGCGCAGTCGCCCTGACCGACATCAACGAAAGTGAAATCGCTCTTCAGATAATCACGGTCACAGGTGTAACCGGCACCGGCGCACAGGGAGGCAGCCGCGGCAAACAGCATCAGACAGACTGCTGCGGAGGAGATACTGAGATGTGCGCGTACAGAGTGGAATATCCGCTGGCCGGTTTCACTGCAGCTGAAAAAAAGGAGGAAATACAGAAACAGGCAGACTCCGGTTTTCGGGGAAGGCTGGTAAAGACAGGAGAAAGCGGAGGAGGACATCAGGCCATTAAGCCGGATCAGCAGCCGGACCAGCATTTCTTCCATCAGGGCTGCCGGTGTATAGAGCGGTCCGGGAACGAAGGAAAGAGGAATCAGTGCCATCCCGACGGGAACGATGATGCCTGCCAGCGCGATGGAAGGAATGTTCAGAACCAGTCCGGCCAGAGAGATATAATGGAAGCTGCTGAGCGTGACAGGGATCATCCCGGCCTGCATGGCCAGTGTGACTGCCGCGGTGCCGGCGGCGTATTTACGGAAATGATACCGCGTCCTGTCGGATGGCAGCATGTCCCGCTCATCCTGTTCCTGTATCCGGAACAGGTTTTCTGTGACCGGCAGCAGGATGGCCAGTGAGGTGGCCGCGAGAAAGGACAGCTGAAAACCTGCGGAAAAGAGAAACGCCGGTTCATAAATCAGCAGGACCAGGGCGCAGAAGGAGATACTGGTCAGGAAATCGTATCGCTGTACAGCAGTCCGGGAGATGATCCGTACGGTAATCATAAAGACCGCCCGGACGACGGAAGACGAGAATCCGGCCAGGGCGGTATACAGGAGCAGGACGGTGAAAATGGGGAGATTTCCCGCAGTGGTCCGTGGTTTCCGGAAAATCCAGTTCAGCGCCGCGTAGACAAATCCGACGTGAAGTCCCGAAGCGGCCAGAAGATGGCCGGTTCCGTTTTCCCGGAAGGAAGTGAGGAGTTCTTCGTTGATCAGATTTTTGTCCCCGAACAGAATTCCGCAGAGCATTCCGGCAGCGTCCGCTTCCAGTACATCGGTTACTTTTTTTTCGTAAGTGGATTTGAATACGGCGATCTGATGAAGTACGGGACGGACGGGATGACCGGAAAGTTTCCGGATCTGGTCCGCGGTGACGCAGGCATATATTTTTCTGGAACGCAGATAGAGACGGTAGTCAAAGCAACCGGGATTGGACGCGCCCTGAGGAAGACGGACCGTACCGTGTACGGATACCGGACAGCCTGTCAGGAGCGCCGGATCGTCGCCCGCGAACTGATAGACGGTGACGAGGATGCGTTCACGGCGCTGGCGGATCTTCTGATCTCCGCAGCGGCAGATCTCTCCGGATTTCAGGCAGACTGTAAAAGACGCGGTTTCTTCATCCTTGCGGACAGCCTCCAGGACCGTGCCGCTGACAGTCACTTCCTGACCATCATGGGGCATAAACAGGGATGCGTGGGAAAAACTGTGGATCCCGGCGAAAATTCCGCAGAGGGAAAAAATGAGGATCAGGCGTAATCCGGCGGAAATTTTTCCAAAGTGAATATCTGAAAATTCTATTTCAGTAAAATATTTACACGTATAAAGGCATAAAAAAAGCAGTACAGCTGCTGCCGCGCTTCCCAGTAAAAGATACGCGGCACAGGAATGTACTGTTGCCAGGCCGGCGGCAGCCACGCCGCCGGCAAATGAAATCGAGGAAACAGTGAGTGGTCTTCTGAGTATCATCCGCGTTTACTGCTCATGTAGAGCCCTCTTCCGATTTTACGGATTTCATCCATACCGGTCAGAATACTGTCGACATAAAGATCGATATCCGTATAGCTGACATTGATCCCTCTGCGCTTGAGGTATTTCAGGATCGTCAGCAGGCGGATCGGGTAGTCGCAGGGATTCCGGAAGTACGGGTGACTGAGGATGACTTCTTCGATCTGATTTTTATCGGGAAGGGAAGCCCGTTCACTGCTGAAACGGTCGATCTGTGACTGGATGTGTCCTGTGATAAAATCCAGTTCATCTGTATCCTTTCCGTATTCTCTGAAGATGTCGTACAGCTCGGAATAAAAACTGAGTTCCTCACGGAGGTTGTCATTTTCGAGAGGAATGTGCAAAACGACGTCGCTGTTCTGCGGTTGAGGCTCTTCCATAGCATTCTCCTTTGTTCCATTATATACCATAATTAACATAATTCAACAGAAACATCATGAAATGTTTCTTCGAGGACCGGAAATTTATCTGATTTTCCGGTTTTCTGTTTTCTTTATATTATCATATTACACGTCATTGTTTGCCTGTAAACAAGCACTATGATATAATATTTTATCAGTCGGATGAGACAGAGGGCGCTGAATCTCCATACCGGCTCGGAATAATTCGTAAGCTAATAATAAATGTAGGGCAGGCAGCTGCGTCCGGTGGACTGCGCGGGGAAACATGGGAGTGGTGTTTTCCGGCTCTGAACCGTTTCAGCTGTATGTCTCACGCGGACGTGAAGATCTCTTTTCTGTCCGCCTGTCATCGATCAGCAGGCAGATGGATCCGCGGCAGGAAAAAGAGGGCTGTCTTCACAGAAACTGAATGGAAGTATGAATTATGAGTAATGAAGCGGGTACAAACGGGGCTGTTCTCGAACAGGAAAACCTCGGCCAGGAAATCAAAAACAGAAAACAGAAGAAAAAACGGAAGCTGAGACACAGAATCCTTCTGTGGTTCATTCTTATTGTGCTTGCAGCGCTCCTTGCCTGCGCGGGTTATGTCGCCTATGTGGTCATGACCGCGCCGACCATCGATACCAGCAGAGTCTATGACCTGCTGAATACCACCTCCATGGTATATGATGACAAAGGCGAGGAACTGGAAGCAGTCGGTACGGCAGAGTCCCGTACACTGGTCAGCTATAATGAACTGCCGGACAACCTGAAGAACGCTTTTATCGCGATCGAAGACAAAACGTTCTACGAGCATAATGGTTTCAATATTGTCCGTATCATCGGCGCGGTCAAGAACAGTATCCTGTCCGGCGGCAGGGTCGGCGGAACCAGTACGATTACGCAGCAGCTGGCCAGAAATCTCTATCTCACCAGTGAGCGTTCCATCAGCCGTAAGATCCGGGAAGCCTACTACACGGTCCTCCTGGAAAATGACCTGACCAAAAATCAGATTCTTGAGGCCTATCTGAATACCATTTATCTGGGGTACAATTCCAGCGGTGTCAAGGCGGCAGCCAAATCCTATTTTGGACTGGATGACCTCAATGAACTGTCCATTGCCGAATGCGCCACACTGGCGGCGATCCCGAAGAGCCCGAGCGCCAACTCGCCGCTCAAAAAAGTGGATATCAGCAGTGTGCCGGAGGATGATGAAAATATCGTCGCGGAGTCCTCGGACGGTTCCTATGTGTCACTCTATTCCGAAGGATACCGTAACCGTCAGATGCTGGTGCTCGAAAACATGAAAGAGCAGGGCTTTATCACGAAAGCGGAATACGAAGAAGCGGTGAACGAAAGTATCAAGGATGATCTCAGCCCGACAGAACCGCTGCAGTCTTCTGTTACGACGTATTTCTCGGATTTCTGTCTGGATGAAATTGTACACGACCTGATGACAGAATATGAGATTGACGAGTCGACGGCGACGGATATGGTCTATAACAAAGGTCTGAGGATTTACAGTACCATTGACGTCAATATGCAGGAGATCGCGGAAGAACAGTTTGAACAGAGCGGCAATTTCCCTGGTGTCAGTTACCGTACAGACGGTTCCCGGAACATCGTCGGAAAAGGCAAAAAAAGATCGACGATCCTGCTGTATTATAAAAACAGCTACTTTAAGCAGGACGGTTCCTTTGTCCTCTCCGGGGATGAATACAAAATGGATGATGAGGGGAACCTGGTCATCCTGAAGGGGCAGAGGCTGAATATTTACAGGACCTCGTCCGATAAGCCGCAGATCGAATTTAAAAATATGTATACCCGTGAAGGTTACCGGATTACAACGATCAAGGGCGGATATTTTACGGGACTGGAATACCGTTATCTTTCTTTCGATGACGAAGAAAATGCAGTGGTATCAAAGAAATTCCTGGACGCCAATCCGGATTATTTCCAGATCGACAACGACAATAATACCGTAACAGTTTCCGAGGAACATTATCAGCTGGCACAGGGATCCATCCAGCCGCAGGGTTCGATGGTCATCCTGGACTACAAAACCGGGCAGATCAAAGTCATGGTCGGCGGCCGGGGCGAGATGAGCGGCAAAAAACTCTTTAACCGCGCGAACCAGCCGAGACAGCCGGGATCCTCCATCAAGCCGATCGCGGTCTATGGTCCGGCGATTCAGTCCGGTGTGGACAAAGGCACGATTTATACAGCCGGGACGACGGTCAATGACTCTCCTACCAAGAGCGGCTGGCCAACCAACTGGTACAGCGGTTACAGGGGATATGTCACGCTCAGGACCGCTGTGGAGCAGTCGATCAATGTCGTATCGGTCAAGATCGTCAATAACATCGGATATGAATATTCTGTCGAGATGCTGAAAAAGAACGGAATCTCAACGATTGTCGAAGAAGGTGACGCGACGGACCTCAACCCGGCCGCGCTGGGACTGGGCGGCATGCTCAGAGGGATTTCTCCTCTGGAAATGGCCTCAGCCTACGGAACTTTCGGAAACGGCGGTGTCCATATCGATCCGACCTCCTATACAAAAGTCGAGGATTCCCAGGGGAATGTCATCCTGGAGAGCAATCCGGACAAGACGCAGACCTACAATGAAGGGGTTGCCTGGATTATGACGGATATCCTGCGCACAACCGTTACCAGGGGTATCGCGTCTTCCGCGGCTATCGGCGTACAGCCGGTTGCCGGTAAGACCGGTACGACCACCGATAATGTCGACGCGTGGTTTGTCGGCATGACACCGCAGTACGCGACATCCTGCTGGATCGGCAATGACGTGAATATCCAGCTGACCAGGGGATCCGCGGCGGCAGCGGCTCTCTGGGCGAGAGTCATGCGAAGGGAATGTGCCGGTATTTCCTATGGTTCCTTTGGTTCCCCTCCGGATGATGTCTATTATTCCGGCGGAGAGTATTATGTCAGTGGTACCAAAGCGCACGGTTCCACGGCAACATGGAAGAGCGGGCAGAGCAGCTCTAAAAATTCCAGCTCCTCAGGGAATTCCACAGGCAGCTCTTCTCAGAAAAAAACGACTTCTTCCGGCAGCTCTTCCACTAAAAAGACATATGGTACATGAGGTACTTGACACTGTATATTATCGGTGCTAATAT
>CAMNJG010000112.1 GCA_946541285.1 uncultured Clostridia bacterium | reverse complement strand
TTCCATCAGCCGTCCCTGATCCGCTTCCGAGTATTTCCGGTAGTAGACTTCTATACCGGCAGGCGCGCCATCGGCGGCCTGTTGAAAATCTGCCACCAGGCGTCGGGATTCCTCATCAGACAGACGATAAGAGAACAGGTGCGCGAGTACCGGGATGCCACCGGCCCGGATCACAGCCCGGACGATCTCTTCTACCGGTTCGTAATTCGCGTAATCCAGCACTTCGACATAGGCTTTTCTGTGACCATAGGTACCGATGTATTCGTCCATCGCTTCATCGACGTCGGACACATAGCCATGCTCCACCATATAATCCGCGATCTGCATCCGGCCGATATGCTTATGCTCCGGATACAGCACCCGCAGGGTCTCATAATCCGGAATGGCGATGTCCCATTCCGACAGCTTCTCCCGGATCTTCATGAGATAGGTTTCCCGGTCAAACGAAATCCTGTCAACGGTCTCCCTCAGAAGTTCACTGTCGAAATTAAGGGCGATAATGTGCACCTCGACCCGCTGACCGTCCCCGTAATGGTACACACTGGAAAGCTCCGCGCCATTGAACAGCCGGATGCGGCCCCGGTATTTTTCCCGCAGCTCAGGGTACTCTTCCAGAATTTCGTTGTGGTCTGTGATGGCGACCGCGGAAAGGCCGTGCTCCGCAGCCATTTCAATCACCTGCTCAGGGGTATCGTACCCGTCGGATCTTACGGTATGTGTATGAAAATCAAACATGAAATCCCTCCCTTATATAGATCTGTCCGTCATTTTCACCAGTTTTCCGGAATCCAGTTCCCGGATCGCTCCCAGAAGGACATACTGATTCCGCCAGAGTTCTTCATCCAGATGAAAATGCCCGAAATACCATTTCCTGTACTGCACGTGTTCCTGTACCCATTGAAGGAACTCCGTCAGCGGGTATTCTTCCGGGACGTTTTTCTGTACCTGTCTCCGGCCCAGTGTCGCCATATATTCCACGGTATCGAAAGGTGCGGTATGGGTCAAGATGTAATCCACGGCATAATCCATGTCCTTCAGATGCTCCCGCGCGTTTTCATATTCTGCTTCTGCCGGCATCTCCTCCGGCCACCAGCTTTTCCCGGGAGTCCGGTATAGTTTGTCCAGGGAGAATCCACCTCCCATGACAAACAGGCTTTTTTCCTGCAGCCGGTAAATTTCGCCGCGCATCAGATGGATGACATTCTCCCGGATCCGGTGAACGTTGCCGGTATGCCACTCTGTGACTGGATAACGGTTCAGTTTTTCAAAATTTTCATGATTTCCGTCACAGAACAGCACTGTGTACGGCTGCTCTGCCAGATAATCGTAAAACATTTCTTCCGGCCAGTGCCTTCCATCGAAAAATCCCACTCCGAAATCGCCTGCCACCAGTATCGTGTCCCCGGGCTTCAGGAAAGGCGTGATTTTCTCATGCCACATCTCCTGTCCGCCATGGACATCTCCTGTTACGTAATACATCGGCTCACCTCTTTTCCGGTGAATGAAACCTTATGATCCTTTCTTTCCGATACAGACTTTACCTTGTCCTGAAAACAACTCCTGCGATATAAATATTGTATCACAGGAGTTGTTTTAACAGTATGGACTTGTTTGAGCTTTCGGTTCTTCAAGTCAGACCTGACTACTGTCCACGGTCTGTAAAAATACTGACTATACTGCAAGTCGGCTCTCAATACCTTCATGCTCCCCGTTTCGAAGGATTCCGAATTTATGATTCATCTTTTTTGATTTTCCAGACACAGATCAACCTCTTTTTCATCGTCGCAGTAAAATTTTTTACTGTATCAGAAATTCGCTTTTCCGCGTATTTCCATCGCATCATCAAATCCCTGCACTTTAACAATTCGATATTCTGAATCAGTTCAGCAACTTATTTCGAATATTTTTCACTTTCAGATTGTTTTTTCCGAACGTCCTCCATATAATGAAACTATCAGCAGAAAAGGGGGCATACAACGATGAACAATACTGAAAATATGAATTTTTCAAACGATTCCGGAAGCAGCGAAGAACTGAAAAAAATCATCTCCGCCAATCTGAAAAAACTGATTTCCCAGAACAACCTGACACAGAAGGAGCTTGCGAAGCAGCTAAAGGTGGCCGCGGCATCCATGACAGACTATTGTAAAGGACGCAGGATTCCCAACGTCGAATTTTTCGTTTCACTGAAAAACAAATATCATATCTCCATCGACGATTTCCTGACAAAAAGTATCACTCCTGCTACAGCGACCCTGCCGGCAAAAAAATCCTTTTATGATCAGAATCTTATGACCACTTATTACAAATACTGCGGCCTTTATTACATCTATTATTTCGATACCAGCAACTATAAGGGGCGGGATACCCAGCCACCAAAGGATTCCCTGGTCTACGGAGTCCTGTTTCTCTATGAAAATCCGTCTTCCCTGGAAGTCCCGGAATTCAGCTGTGCTGCCATTCTCGGCATAAAAAGCAGAGAGGAAGTCACTCGTATCAGGGAGATTCTCGATCCGATGGAGACAGGTTCTGACATTATCGACTACATCGGCCTTCACTTCCCGAATAATGCCTATTATGGAGATTTCGAGCTTTCTCAGGATCATGCATTTGTCAGTATGCGCCATGCCAATACCGACAAGGCACTGCTCATTTTCCACCGTGTCGATAACAACAAACCCGATTACACCGGAGGTATCGGAACCATTAACTCTGTGTCCAAAGGACGGGAGCGGATGCCGGTCGTGCAGTTCATGGGGATTTCCAGACATCCTCTGGACATGTCCATCGAGGAGATTCATCACGCGCTTCTCCTGAACTACCCGACATTCAAGGCTGAAATCGAAGCGGAGGAAATGATCCGGAATTTCCGGACTTTACAGCTCGATTCTGACGCCCCGGAACAGGGATTCTCTGACTATCAGAAAACCATTGTCGTGCGTTCCGCGCTGGAACGATATATCCGGAAAAGCCTGGAACGGAATATGTTCCGGTATGGAAAAATTTCAGAAAGGGACGATGACGAGTGGTATCATTCCATCAAAGCCGCCTCGATCCATCATCCTGACGATAAAACGCCTCCGACGCAGAAATGAGATGATCTTATGAGCTATAAAATCAAAGTAAGCTTTCACGATGTGATGAACAGTTACAATGAACGCCACAAGATGGGGAATAAGCGCGACCTGAAAAGAGCTTACGAATTTGCAGAAAAAAAACACGCCGGCACCTTCCGCGGTACCGGAGAACCGTTTATCGCGCATCCCCTCAGAGTCGCCCGCCTGGTCGCGGACTGGGGATTTGAAAGCAATGTCATCATGGCAGCCATGCTGCACGATGTAGTGGAGGACTGTGACACCCCCCTGTCCGAAATCGAGAAACGCTTCGGCACAGGAGTTTCCAGAATTGTGGATGCCGTCACCGCCCTGAGTGACAGGGATTTCACGGACCATACACTTACCAAAGCGCAGAAAGATCTGCTTTCTGACGCCAGAATGCAGAGAAAAATGAACGACGAGGCACTGTATGTCAAAATTGCCGACAGAATCGACAATCTCCATACGCTTTCCGGGGTGAAGGAATCAAAACGGATCCCGAAAGCAGAACATACCCGGGAAATCATCATCCCGATGGCGAAGCTCGAAAATGCCTATTATCTGATTGATTATCTGGAAGAACTGTGCTTTCAGACCGAGCATCCGGAGATGCACAATAATATTACAAAGCAATACAGAAAGATCTGCGCTGAAAACAGCAGAAAATGTCAGGATACACTGGACACCCTCAGCAGCATTTTTGAATCCCACCACAATGTCGAAAGCAAGGAGATGGAACGCTATCACCGGTATATCGTAAATTTTTCCCACAACCCCCGCTCCTGTATCAGCATCTACCGCCAGATCAGCCGCAATGCGGAAAACATCCGGGAAGACTGGCTCACTCTTCTGTCCAAGGAAAATATCGCGCTGTACGATCTCACTCTGATTGTCAGCGACGAACTGACAGATGAAAACTCCAGCCTTCAGCCGAATGATATTTTTTTCCAGTATTTTGACAAAGTCCTGTCGCAAAAAGGATTTTATTTCATCCGGTTCTCCCGCACCACCCATCAGGACGCAGGATATTTTCTCCTGGCCGATGAGATGGACAATCTGTACCGCATGTTTGTCCGGACGGAGACAGAATACCAGCGCTATCTGTACGGCAATATTATCGACGGTAACAATCCCCTGATACTCCACGATATCAATGAAATCGAACCCCGTGACACCTACAACGAAAAAATCCGGGTTTTCCGTAAAGACGGCAGCGCCATGCTGATCGACAAAGGCGCGACGGTCCTGGATTTTGCTTTCTATATCCACAGCGATCTCGGGCTCCATTTTGATTATGCCATGGTGGATGAATCCAGGACGAAGCTCCCGGCACATACCCGGCTGAACGAAGGGGACCGGATCACGGTGGTCGCCAGCGAAAACATCGAACCGCATATTTCCTGGTTCCGGCACCTCAAAACCAGCAAAGCGGTCAATTACCTGGTACATTATTATCAGAAACATCCTGTCTCCCCGGCGCCGGAAACACAATAAAAAGGCACCTCCATTCACAGAGATGCCTTTGAAAGGTGCACACGTCCTCAGATGCCTTTTCTGTTTTACCGCCTTCCCGGTTTCATGTAATTGGCAGAATCGATCATTTTCCTGCTTCCTGCGCTTTTTGCTGCACACGGTCGATCAGTTCCTGGAAAGGGGTGCTCTTTGAAGTCCATTTGGCATAAAGGGTGATATCCCCGTCCACCGGTACATCAAAGTCATATTGAACGGTCCGCTTCTCATCCGTATACCAGCCTCCGAAATCATATCCGGCTTTCGTCGGCTCCTCCGGTTTCGTCACGTTCCCGTTTTCCAGGATGATCTGCGCTTCGACCTCACTGCCGCCATTGCTGTCGAAAGTCGCTTTGAAGGTTTTCGTCGTCGACCCCAGGGTGAAATGTTTCCGTTCACTGACATTCATCATTCTCGTGACCACC
Source organism: uncultured Clostridia bacterium (assembly GCA_946541285.1). Classification (GTDB taxonomy): domain Bacteria; phylum Bacillota; class Clostridia; order Peptostreptococcales; family Anaerovoracaceae; genus RUG708. The sequence continues at coordinate 458 of CAMNJG010000112.1, read as the reverse complement.
GCGGAAACCTCCGAACGCTTAATCCTGCTGAGCGGCAGGAAAAGCCCTGTCTTGTTCACACCCATCAGGATTCCCGCGCGGTACAGTTTATAAATCCCCGCAGCCAGCGGATGATTCGAAGAAAAGTCCGGAATCGCGTCATCCGTCACAATGTTAATGCCTGTGTAGGCTTCCTCCGGCAACGCATTCGCGAAGATTTCCGCGTAGCCTGCCCGCGTCGCGCTCGCGTCCCAGTCATAATCTTTGTTGATAATGTTATGGGCTTTCGCGTAGGCGACATAGCTGGAATACCAGTAAGGCGTCCCGCTCTCCAGCGTCACTGAGCCGGTCATGTATTTCTGATTCATGCAGGCTGCCAGTTTTACGGCCTGCGCGTAGGTCATATGCGAGTCCGGCGAAAAGGTCCGCTCATCCATGCCATCGATCAGACCGGATTCGTAGGCCATTTTCACATCATT
>CAMNJG010000111.1 GCA_946541285.1 uncultured Clostridia bacterium | reverse complement strand
AGAACCGGAGCCCTGCGCCTTGCTGTGATTGTCTGCACTTTTTCTTTTTTAGGAAAGTAAATAAATGAATAGAAATTTAAGTTATTTTCCCCGTCTCCAGAAGATCACAGAGCCGGGTTGTATGGGATGTATGGGATGTACTGGATGTCTGGCTTGTCTGGATTGTCTGGATTGTTTATCTGGCTCGTCTGTGTTGTACACAAATCTATGACAATTTCCCATGTACAAGCACACTTTAGTATCGACTTCTACTTTCTCATCTTTCCGTGATAATTTTCAACAGTTCCCTAATCTCGACTACATCAACTACATCAGAAGAATTCCTCTGAAACACAGTAATTGCAACGGTTTCAAGCTATGTATTCTTTGTGAGGAGGGCGGCGCACTCGGTGTGTTTCGTAAAAGGAAAATTATCATAGGCTTTGATCCGCTCGACGCGGTAGCCGTATTCCTGCATATAAGCCAGGTTTGGCGCCATGGTCTTCGGGTTGCAGGAAATGTAAAGGATCTGCTCTGTGCCGTAACGCATCAGTTTCGGCAGAACTTTATAATGAATCCCGGCCCGGGGAGGATCCAGCACCAGGACATCCGGTCTGTCCCCGATCCCATCCAGTACTTTCAGCACATCCCCTTCGAGAAACTCACAGTTATCCAGTCCGTTGAGGGCCGCGTTTTCCCTGGCGGAGCGCACAGCGTCCCCGGAGATTTCCACACCGACAGCCTTCTTTGCTTTCAGCGCCAGCGTCTGTGTAATCGTTCCGGTGCCACAGTACAGATCAAACACCGTCTTTGCGGTGACATCCTCGATCATGTCCAGCGCCTCGCGATACAGACGTTCCACTGCCGAAATATTGGTCTGGAAAAACGCGAAGAGATGTACCTGGAATTTCAGGCCCATGATTTCTTCATGATAATAATCGCGGCCATAGAGAATCCGCGTTTCGTCATTCGTCACTTTATCCGCCAGGCCATCATTCAGGGTGTGCATGATGCCCACGAGGGTTCCATGAAGCGGAAGCTCCAGGAGCATCCTGACAAAAGCATCTTCCTCCAGTTCGCCCTGTGTCGTCGTGACGATACCGACAAGCAGCTCCCGCGTTCTTTCTCCCTTCCGGATGATCAGGTTCCGGAGCAGTCCTCTGTGGCTCTTCGGGTTATACTGCCGGTATCCATGTTCTTTACAGTGTTCCAGAACCTTTTTCCGGATCAGATTGAAATCCTCATCCACCAGCATACAGTCCTCTGTATTGAGAACCGACATGTAACTGCGCCGTCTGTGCAGTCCCAGGGTCATCTCTCCGTCTTTCACAAAATCACCGAAGGTGTACTCCATCTTATTCCGGTACGCCGTCACCTCCGGCGCCGGTTCGATGCCTTCATAGCAGGCATAACGGACATGTTTTTCGTCCAGATACCCGAGAACCTGTGATTCCTTGATTTTCAGCTGATCCGCGTAGTCCTTTCCCTGATATAAACAGCCACCACAGATTTCACTCTGTGCGCACAGATTCATAATGGATCACCTACCATTCCCAATGCTCCAGTTCGTCCAGGTCATACGGTGTCCCCTGATAAACAAAATTCAGCCAGTTGGTAAAGAAGACATTGGCATGTCCCCTCCAGGACATATTGGCCGGTTTATCGGGATCATCATCAATAAAATAATTATATGGCACTGCCACATCATCCAGTCCCCGTGCCACATCACGGCTGTATTCGGAACGCAGTGTATCACGGTCATACTCCCAGTGTCCCTGCACAAACAGCCAGCGGTTGTTCTTCGTAATGGTGATATGGGGACCGGCCTGTTCGGATTCAGCCACAACCACCAGTTCATCCACCTTCTCGATATCTTCTGTATAGACCTGGGAATGTCTGGAATGTGGCACGTAAAATACATCATCAAATCCGCGCGTAAAAACAGATTTATTTTTGATTTTATGAGGAAAGACACCAAACAGCTTTTCATCCAGCATATGCTTCGGTATGCCATAATGGTAATTCAGTGCTGCCTGTGCTCCCCAGCAGATATGCATGGTACTGAACACATTGTTTCTGGAATAATCCAGAAGCGCCTTAAATTCATCCCAGTAATCCACTTCTGAAAAATCCAGCTTTTCCAACGGTGCTCCCGTAATAATCATTCCGTCAAACTTCTGATTCCGGATCGCGTGATAGGACTGATAGAACAGATTCATATGCGGTTTATCCGCGTCCTTGATATGCTGATCCGTGTCCATCATCAGCAGATAGAGTTCTACCTGCAGCGGTGTATTTGCCAGCAGGCGGATCAGCTGCGTTTCTGTGGTTTCGATGGTCGGCATCAGATTGACCACGACAATTTTCAGCGGACGGATCTGCTGCAGGGAACCCCTGAGCCGGGTCATAACGAAAACGCCTTCATCTTTCAGTATTTTATATGCCGGTAAACCTTTTGGCACCAGAATAGGCATGATGATACTCCTCTTTCGCTCCTCAGATATCCTGCAGAAGCGTTGTCCTGTAATCGCTGTATTTTGAATAGAACTCACGCTTGTAATCCATGAAACGGTCTTCTTCGATGGCTTTTCTGATATTTTTCATGAGATTGATCAGAAAATACAGATTATGGTAGGAAAGCAACATGGACGACATGATTTCATTGGATTTGAACAGATGGCGCAGATATGCCCTGGAATAGTTCCTGCAGGTATAGCAGTCACATTCATGGTCCAGCGGCGTGAAATCTCTTTCATACTCAGCCTTTTTTATGGAAATCTGTCCGGTGGAAGTCATGGCGGCGCCGTTCCTGGCCAGCCGGGTCGGAAGGACACAGTCAAACATGTCAACACCGCGTTCCACGCCTTCAAAGAGATGATCCGGTGTGCCCACACCCATGACATAGCGGGGTTTATTCTCCGGAAGCAGATCCGTACTGTAATCCAGTACCTGATACATCAGCTCTCTCGGTTCTCCGACGGACAGTCCACCGATCGCGTACCCCGGAAGATCCAGGGAAACGATATCCGCCGCGCTCCGCCGGCGCAGATCTTCGTACATCCCTCCCTGCATGATTCCAAACAGGGACTGCTGTGATGTATTCTGATGCGCTTTCTGACAGCGTTCCAGCCACCGGGTGGTCCGGTCTGTGGATTTCCGGACATAATCGTGTTCTGCGGGATACGGAATACACTCATCAAACGCCATGATAATGTCACTGCCCAGCGCGTTCTGCACTTCAATGGATTTTTCCGGACTCAGCATATGCGGAGACCCGTCAATATGCGAACGGAAGGATGCACCTTCTTCTGTCAGTTTCCGCATATTTCCAAGACTGAACACCTGGAAACCACCACTGTCCGTCAGGATCGGGCCGTTCCAGTTCATGAATTTATGAAGCCCTCCGGCTTCTCTCACGATTTCCGCTCCCGGTCTGAGATACAGATGATAGGTATTGGAGAGGATAATCTGCGCTCCCATATCACGCAGTTCCTCCGGTTTCATCGCTTTGACGGTGGCAGCCGTTCCTACCGGCATGAAAATCGGTGTCTCAACTGTTCCATGCGGCGTCCGGAGCTGTCCTCTTCTTGCTTTTGTATGTTTATCTTTTTTGATCAGCTTAAATGTTACTGCATCCATAGTTCTTCCTGATTCTGATGTTCCCGTACAGGAAATCAATGTTTTCTTCATTCAATCAGCATTGCGTCTCCATAGGAAAAGAAGTGATATTTCTGTTCCACGGCGGTCCGATAGATATCCAGGATTTTTTCCCGGTCATAAAGTGCCGAAATGAGCATCAGCAGTGTCGATTTCGGCAGATGAAAATTCGTGATGAGTGCATCCACAATTCTGAACCGGTATCCCGGATAAATGAAAATATCCGTACCGCCGCTTCCGGCATGAAGGATCCCCTGTTCATCCGAAGCACTCTCCAGTGTCCTCGTGGAAGTTGTCCCCACTGAAATGACACGGCCTCCCGCCGCGCGGGTGGCATTGATCAGCTCCGCGCATTCCTCTGAGATCTCATACTGTTCATAGTGCATATGATGATCTTCAATCCGGTCACAGCTGACTGGCTTAAATGTTCCTATACCCACATGAAGAGTGACATACGCAGTCCGGATCCCTTTTTCTCTGATCCGTTCCAGAAGCTCCTCCGTAAAATGCAGCCCCGCTGTAGGTGCTGCCACCGAGCCTTCTTCCCGGCTGTAAACGGTCTGATACATCTGACGGTCCAGCGATTCGTCAGGACGGTTGATATACGGAGGCAGCGGAATATGTCCGGTTTCTTCGAGCCGGTCATGGAAAGTTCCGTCGTAATGAAACTCGACATGACGGGTGCCATCCTCCCCAAAGGAAAGAATCTCTGCCGTCAGGCGTTTTCCTTCTGTATCACAAAAAACAACCTTCGCGCCCGGTTTCAGCTTCCGTCCCGGCCGGACCATCGCCTCCCAGGTGTCACCTTCCAGATGCTTTGTCAGAAGAAATTCCACCTTACCGCCGGTACCGGCTTTATGCCCGAGCAACCTGGCCGGAATGACTCTGGAATCGTTCATTACCAGGCAGTCTCCCGGTCTGAGATAATCGATAATATCATAAAATTTTCTGTGCTCAATGGTATCGTGCTGTCTGTCAACCACGAGGAGCCTGGCTTCGTCCCTCTTCTGGGAAGGGTACTGCGCAATTAACTCCTCCGGCAGATCATAATCAAAATCTGTAACCTGCATGTATCTAAAACGCCTCTGAATTCTGTTGCCGGAAATGCCCGGTATTCTTAAAACAACTCACTGGTCCTGTACTTCCGGGAGCGCAATCCCCAGATGCCGGTACGCCAGGTCCGAAACGGTCCGGCCCTTCTGCGTGCGGTTCAGCAGTCCCTTCTGGATCAGGTATGGTTCGTATACATCCTCAATCGTGATCCGTTCCTCACCCAGTGCCGCCGCGATGGTATCGATTCCCACCGGGCCACCATGAAAGCGGTCAATCAGCAGATGAAGAATCTGACGATCCAGATCTTCCAGCCCCAGTGCATCGATCCCCAGTGACGCGAAGGTCTGCTCCGCCATCTGCAGGTCGATAAATCCGTCACCACGGACCTGGGAAAAATCACGGACTCTCTTCAGGATCCGGTTGGCCACACGCGGTGTCCCCCTGGATCTCTGTGCCATCGCGGTCAGCGCGTCTTCATCCGCCGCAACGCCCAGGATCCCGGCAGACCTGCGGATGATTGTCACCAGATCTTCTGTCGAATACAGTTCAAATTTACTGATCACGCCAAAACGGTCCCGCAGCGGAGCAGAAAGACTGCCTGCCCGGGTCGTCGCGCCGATCAGCGTAAATCTCGGAATATCCAGCCTCAGCGAGCGGGCCGACGGTCCCTTTCCGATAATAATGTCAATCGCATAATCTTCCATCGCCGAATAAAGGACTTCTTCGACAGAACGGTTCAGTCTGTGAATCTCATCGATAAACAGCACATCATTTTCGTCCAGATTGGTCAGTATCGCAGCCAGATCACC
>CAMNJG010000110.1 GCA_946541285.1 uncultured Clostridia bacterium | reverse complement strand
GCTTTCGATGTTTGCGAGGATATCGTTTTCCTGTGGCATATTGAACTCCTTCTCTTTACTTTAAAACAATCTGTTCGTAACAGTCTTTAATATTATGCCCTCTGCAGGGAGGCTTCAAACTCACGGATTCTGTTTTTTGTCCGTTCTTCTCCGAGGATCTGCTGAATCTCCCAGATGTCCGGGGACTGGCTTCTGCCGGTGACTGCCATCCTGATCACGGTACTGACATCGCCGACGTGTCCTTTGTAGTCCTCCGGATGTTTTTTGAAGTCCTTCGGCTTGCGGGCGTAACCGAACTGATCCGCGATCACGCGGATTTTCTCAAACCAGACATCCTGCCCGTCGCTGTGTTCATACGTTTCCAGATACGCGGCCAGGATCGCGGCGCCGTCCTCTGCCGTAACCCGTTCCGGCATCTCATCCTCAATCTCAAAATAATCATCGAAGAAATAGCGGATGAACTCGAAAATCTGCGGTGCGCTGATCAGATCCTTCCGCGGTTTATTACCGCTCCTGCCGAGATCCAGGATTTTCGCCACGTAATCCTCGTGTCCTTCAAACAGCGGCAGGATTTCCGGACGGAATTCACGGGCCCAGTTTTTCACAAATTCCACCAGTTCCGCGGCCGGAATCTTTACCAGGACGTCCTTGCAGACATCATTCAGCTTCGTCATGTCAAACAGGGCACCGGAGTTACTCATTTTCTCAATCTGGAACGCGAATTCTTCCTCTCCCGCGTCCGGGTTGGCGATGCGCCATTCCTCGAAATTGGAATTGAGCAGCATCAGGAGATATTCTCTCACGGCAGCCGGATGATATCCGTCACTGCGGTAATAATCCAGGGAAAGTTCCGGGTCCTTGCGCTTGGAAAGCTTTCTTTTTGTACCGTTTTCATCGATTTTCATCAGATGCGCGGTATGGCAGTAGACCGGGAGTTCCCAGCCCATTTTTTCAAACAGTTCCACATGGATCGGAAGGGAGGAGAGCCATTCCTCACCGCGGATGACATGGGTGGTCCTCATCAGATGGTCATCGACCACATGCGCGAAATGATAGGTCGGAATCCCCGTTGCCTTCAGAACCACCACATCCATATTGTTTTCCGGCATGGTGATCTCACCGCGGATCGCGTCCTGTACGTGGATCTGCCGCATTTCAGAAGGTTCCGTATCGACGGCGCCATCGGATTTCAGACGGATGACATACGGTTCTCCCGCCTGGATCTTCTGTTCGATTTCTTCAAAGGAAAGATCCCTGGACTTCGCCCACTTCCCGTAGATCCCCGGATTTTCCTGATTCTTTTCCTGTTCCTGACGGATGGCCTCGATCTCTTCAGAACTCATAAAGCACGGATATGCCTGACCGCGGCGTACCATCCGCTTGACATACGCATGATAAATCTCCGCCCGCTCACTCTGATGGTACGGACCGTAATCTCCCCGGTCTCCCTCCGCAGAGGCGCCTTCATCAAACTGGATCCCGAAGTAATCCAGGGAACGGATCACGGTCTCCACCGCCCCCTCCACGTACCGCTTGTCATCGGTGTCTTCAATCCGCAGGAAAAACGTACCGCCCGTCTGATGCGCCAGGCGTTCGTCCGCGAACGCGCTGAAAAGATTGCCGAGATGGATGAAACCTGTCGGGCTCGGTCCGAGTCTCGTCACACAGGCACCCTCCGGCAGCTGACGGGGTGGGTAAATCGTCTCATAACGGTCCGGATCATCGGTGGTATCCGGAAACAGAAGTTCAGCTAACTTATCGTAATCCATGAAATCCTCCAGAAGCGGCCTGACCGTAAATCCGTTCCATTTCCTCTGAACGGGAACCATCCTCAGAACGGACGATCAGATCCGGTAATATTTTCAGTTCTCTGCCGCCCTTCCGGCGGCATTCCAGCAATACCATATTGGGCGGCTGTCCGGCGCGCGGACAGACCAGCCGCATGACCTTGGGCTCCAGTTCGTGCGCTCTGCAGCTGGTCATGATGTCCACCAGCCGTTCCGGCCTGTGGACGAGATAAAAAGCTCCTCTGGGGCGCAGCAGGTACGCGGCGCAGCGGACAAAATCATCCAGAGAAGCGCTTGTTTCATGCCGGGCCGCGTGAAGCGGCAGCCGGACATTGCCGGAACCGGCGCGACGGGGAAAATACGGCGGATTGGCGGTCACCGCGTCAAACGAAGACGCCGCCAGGTGTTCCGGGACTTCCAGGATATCACAGTTGAAAATCCCGATTCTGCCCTCCAGCTGATTGTCCCGGACATTGCGCTCCGCCAGAGCCGCCGCGTCACGGTCACGCTCGATTCCCGCGAAGTACTCAATCCCGGTGAGTACACTCATGATCAGCGGAATCACCCCGTTGTTGGTTCCCAGATCCGCCGCGCGGACATGCCGGTTTCCTGACGCGAAATCCGCCAGCAGGACCGCGTCCGTCCCATAGCAGAAAAAATCCGTATCCTGCGTCAGGCGGATCCCGCCGAATCCTGTATCGTCCACGCGCAGCGTCATTTAATCGTCTCCTCTGCCGGAGGACCGGTCTCCTGTGCGGAAACGGTGGCTGCTGTCCTTTCTGCCATCCCTGCTTTTCCTGGACCTCTTTCCACTGTTCCAGTCCTGTTCCCAGGTCTCCCGGACAGCCGGCCTGACGGCTTCTTTTGTATAAATGGAAATCTCATCACTGAGACGATCTTCTCCCGGCGGGGTATCCTGATCCGGTTCCATCACGTGTCTGACCCGGACCTCCTGCTTCAGTGTGCTGGTATCCACGACGACGGCAGGACCGTCCTGGGTTTCCACATAGTCTCCCTGCTTCGGCATACCTTTGCACAGTTCACAGTATGTGTCATTCTCAAATTTGAGACAGCACATGAGTCTGCCGCAGATGCCGGAAATCTTGGAGGGATTCAGGGACAGTCCCTGGGTTTTGGCCATCTTGATGGAAACCGGATTAAACCGCCCCAGCCACTGGTGGCAGCAGAGACTCCTTCCGCACTCGCCGATACCGCCCAGCATCCTGGCTTCATCCCGGACGCCGACCTGCCTCAGTTCTATCCTCATGCGGAAGATTCCCGCGAGATCCTTGACCAGTTCCCGGAAATCAATACGTCCGTCTGCTGTAAAATAAAAGATGATTTTTGAATTGTCAAATGTATATTCTACATCGATGAGTTTCATTTCCAGTCCATGGTCCTGGATCCGCTCCTGGCAGATCTCCAGAGCCTCCTGTTTCCTGGACATGTTCTCATCATGTCTTTTTTCGTCATTCCTGTCCGCGATCCTGACAACTTTTCTGAGGGGCTTGATCACAGATTTTTCGCTCATCTCCTGCGGATTCGACGTCACTTCGCCGAATTCCATCCCGCGGGCGGTCTCGACAATGACATGCGCACCCGCGGACAGCTCAAACTCCCCCGGATCAAAGTAATATACTTTTCCCGACGAACGGAATTTTACGCCTACTATCGTTACCATCCGTACCTCTGTTATCTTCTGCTCTGTTCCAGCTGGATGCTGAACATCAGGGAACGGAGCGCGTGCTTCATACTTACATTGGCTTCCAGATCTCTGACAGCCATCTCGCAGGCATGGACTGCATGGTCGAGAAGCCGGAAATCCACGGCCCGCGCAGCTTCCCCGATCACCTGCGATTCCTCCCGGAGGACCACCAGGCTTTCCCTTCCGGGATCCTGCGCCATCATCACATCCCGGTAAAACACCTGTGCCACTTGACAGAAATCCAGCGCTTTTTCTCTGGTCCCGGCAAAGTAGTCAAATTCTTTCCACAGCCGGAACGCGGGCACACCCGTAATCAGGTCACAGGCCGCGCGCACGGCACGTTTCCGGAAAGCAGGCTTGCCGGGAATCTCCAGCTCCGCGGTTTCCGCATCAGTCCGGAGCACCATACAACGCGAACGGATCGTATCCAGGATCGCCTCCGCGTTGGACGTCAGTAAAATGATCGAAATCCCTTCCGGAGGTTCCTCCAGGATCTTCAGCAGACGGTTCTGGCCTTTGGGCGTAATCGTTTCCGCCCGGTCGATAACCGTCAGGACTTTCTCCCCGGTAAGGCTGCTCCTTGTGGAACGGGAAAGAACATCTTCAATCTGGCTGTCCTTGATTTTATTGCTGCTGTTTGCCGCCGCAGTCTTCCTGACGGTCTTTTTCCCGGAAGCGGCAGGGCTGTCCGTCATCCGTTTCTCAAAACGCTCATCTGCCGGCAGAGCTTCCGCCGCGGTCTTTACTCTGACGATATACGGACTGACACCATCCGCGATCTGACGGCAGTGGGCACATACTCCGCATGCTCTGCCATCCTGTCTCTCGCACAGGGAGACAGCCGTAAACCAGTCTGCCAGCGCTTCATTGGCGGCCCGGCTTCCCTCAAACAGATACGCGTGAAAGAGATCCTTTCTGGACGCTGCCTCCTGCAGTCTGCGTGCTGCCGCAGTATCCGGGCGCGCGGGCATTCGTTCAGATTTCATAGCGGCTCCTGATGATGGCCAGCGCCTTTTCGCGGATCCGCGCAGCGATCGCCTCAATGGTCTGAGTACCATCAATCCTCTCGATCCGTTCCGGGTGCTGGCGATGGACTTCCAGAAAGCCCCGCAGTACCTTTTCATGGAACGCATCCTGCTCCGCTTCCATACGGTCCTGCTGCTCTTCCGCAATCCGCTTCCTCATGGATTCCGGTGTCGTCATGAGCAGAAACGTCAGATCCGGCTCCAGCCCGCCTGTGGCGATCGCGTTGATACGGGCGACCGTTTCGCCAAGTTCCCTGCCGTATCCCTGGTATGCGATGCTGGAATCCGTAAAGCGGTCACTGATCACGATCCTTCCGGCTTCCAGCGCCGGCCGGATCACCTGTTCCACATGCTGCGCGCGGGAAGCTGCGTAAAGCAGCATTTCCGTCATCGGGGTCATCTCCTGGCTGGAACGGTCCAGAAGGATTTCCCGGATACGTTCTCCAATCGGTGTCCCGCCCGGTTCCCTGGTCAGCAGCGGCTGCAGTCCCATGCCCCGCAGCATTTCCTCCAGAAGCCGGATCTGGGTCGTCTTTCCGGACGCGTCCGGTCCTTCAAAAGTAATCAATACACCGTTCATTTTTTATCTGTCTTCCTTGTCCCGAGTACATGATCCAGCAGATTGTTAAACAGGTATCCGCCCAGAGCCGCGATCGGCAGGATCAGTACTCCTGTCAGAAGCAGTCTGAAAACAATCACTCTCTGCCTCCTGTTCCTGTCAGTCATCCATGGCCTGCGGAAAGGGCAGGCATTCTTTTCACGCAGTTTTTATCTGCTTTCACTGACATATGGCTGATGTTTTATTGTATCATAAATCACCCGACCTGCCTACCTCACCGTCACCCGCCATCACTCAGATCGCACATCTCCGGTTACAATTCAGTGATCGGCCATTGAAACAATACTACAGTCCGGAATGGAGTCCCGCGTTGCTCCGCTCACCATTTTGAAAGGTCATCAGCAGGCGCACGCACCAAATCAAAGATTTGGGCTGCTCTGCATGTGACCT
>CAMNJG010000109.1 GCA_946541285.1 uncultured Clostridia bacterium | reverse complement strand
CCGGATACGGCCCAGTTCAGGGATTCCTGCGCGTAATCCGCGATCTGGCCACTGTCTGAGTAAGCACTCAGCGCGTTGTGATCAGCGGAAGCGCTGGCGACACCGGTCGTCTGCAGGTAACGATAAAGCATCGTGATCATTTCTTCCCTGCTGATCGGGTCATCCGGTCCGAAGTTGCCGGAACCGTCATCGACGGTCATGCCATTGACCTTGCACCACGCGATCGCCGGGGCGAACCAGGAGCCGGTATTGACATCGACATAAGAATACACATCTTCCATATACGGCCGGTTAGCGAAGTTATACAGAATCTGCGCCACCTGGGCTTTGGTCAGTGTATTGTCCGGCATGAAGTAGAACTCGGACGCGCCGGTCATCAGGCCGGTATTCAGCATCGTCTCAATCGCCGGTGTGAACCATTTCGTGTAATCGACGTCACTGAAACGCGCCAGCATATCCGCCGGATTATAGTCTTCTGCGTAGTCCAGGCCGAAGCAGAGCGCATTGGCGCTGTCCGTATACAGGTCGTTGATATTGGCTTCTTTCATCATGACCGCGATCACACGCTTGCCATTACGGGTCGCTGTCGAGCAGAGACATCTGCCCGCCGCGGAAGTCGTTCCGGTCTTCAGGCCATCAACGATGACTTCCGGATCCTCCAGGGAGTACACTTTCCGGATAAAGCGGTTGGTAGAATAATAAGTCGCTCCTTCAAACTCAAACGACGGTTCACTGGTCAGTTCCAGGATTTCCGGATGATATAACAGAGTCGCCCGTCCCAGGATCGCCATCGATCTCGGAGTGATCCGGTTATAAGTGCTTCCGCCGTACACATCCGCGTAAACCGCGTTCATCTGCAGCTTCTCCGCAGTGATATTCATCCTGGTGATAAACGCGGATTCCGTCCCGGAAGTAAAGGCTGCCAGAGCTCTCGCCGCGCCGCATGCGGATTCCACCATCATCGCCTCCATCAGCTGATGCACTGTATATGTACTGCTGGTATTGAGAGGGACATTGGTCCACGTCGTATTTCTGCTGAATTTCGCGACCGACGAGGAAATCGGGACGACACTGTCCATCGTATACTCCCCGTTCTGGATCGCCTCGTAGACGACAAACGCCGTCATCAGTTTTGTCATACTTGCCGGCACCAGCAAGGTGTCTTCATTTTTTCCCCACAGAATATTGCCGTTCTCCGCGTCCATGACGACGCCGCCTCTGCATTTCATATTGTCAACGCTGGCCGCGGAAACATTCTGTACCGGAACCACACACACCATCAGCAGCAGTGCCAGCACCCATATCAGGATCCGTAGTCGGACATCCCCTTTTTTCGTTTCAAGTTCCATTGTTTTTCCTCCCATGATCCGGCACCTGCGCGCCGGCTTCTGCAGAAGACGATCACCGTTACGTTCCCCCGGCAATCTGCGTTTCAACATCCTTCTGACTGTACTAAGGAACTGCTGACTTCATCAGAAAATCACCTTTTCCGATGAATGACCGGTTGCCATAAAAGCACAGGCTGGTATGCTGCGCTCAGGATGACAAACAAACAGCGGAATCCATCAGCATTTCCCTGACATTAACCAATCTTTACTGATGGCTTACCGATGCCGCGGATCCGCCGTCAGTCTGATTCACGATCTTCGCAGAGTATCCATTCCGGAAAACAGACGGATGCTTTCATTCCATGTACTGGTTCCCTCTATATCCTGCTTTTGACAAATCGGAATCTTTTTTATTGTAAACGAAAACGCAGTTACATTCCCATTACGTTCTGTTATAGTTCTGTTACAAAAAAAGAAATCCTCCACCGGGCCGCCTGAATCGGATGAGTCCGTCATCCATCAGCTGCTCTCCGGTGGAGAATCAGAGAATACATCATCATATTGTATAAAATGGCAGACGCCGGAACCGGCATCCGCTGAACGCATGAATCCTTCGGGAAAAATCTTCTCCCCCGGGAATCCATACAGGAACCAAAGCATACTGACGACTATATATAATGGAAGAAAATAAAGGGGCAGACCGGATGCAACCCTCAGCCCGCCCCCCTGCTAATAAACATTGGAGAGTTTACTTATTTTCTTAACAATTACACTTTTTCACTGTGTATCTCCGGCGCACTACTTCCACGCCTTCTGTCTCAAACCATTCTGATGATCGGCTCTTCATACAGAGAGCCATCCCGCAAACTAAATCATCGGTCTATCCTCCGACTCTACACTGTGAATGTCTGTCGCGCATCCACACAGACGGTAAATCCATATTCTGATTCATCAAGCTGACGCTTACACTAAATCATCGGACCATCCTCCACATGAAACTCCTGCGCTATCTCAATCATCTTTCCTGAAACCGATCCTGCCGGTTCCGATCCCGTCTCAGGGATCCTCATCTCAGTAAACCTTTGGACTTACCTCCGTTTCAGTGACGCGGCATCCGCTGCCGCCTTCACCGCAGTTCACTGACCGCCGAAGCGGTCCATTGCAGCTTCCTTATAATAATATATTAAAATTTCAAGGATACTCTCATTCAGACATCTGCTGCCCAGACCAGAAATCTGTCCGCAGATCTATTTCACTGATTATGCTTTTCCGTGCGGTTCTGCCGACGAAATCGTTCCTGGTTTCTGTCCCAGGCCGCCGGTCATCTCTTCCGCAATCCGGACTGTCCTTCTGTTATCAGAATCTCTGCTGTGTCACCGAAGCCAGCCCTCTGCAGCCAACTCCGGCATAGCGATGTCCGAACGCTTCTGAACTGTACATCGGAAACACCTCCCATCTGCCTTTCACATCTATTCTGAAAGATTCAGGATACATCTGACACCATCCGGTCCCGGTCTCTCTTCGACTGCCTGCTGACCGCCCTGTCGTTCTTAAGGATACCGTCAGTCTCTACAGTTACGAACTTCTGCAGGTTCAGAAAACACGCAGACCCTGAAACTCCGGCAATCCCAATCCGTCGCTTCTGTCCGGTCCTCCGCTCCCGCGACCTTCGAACCTCCCGGTTCTGTCTGGTTCCCAGTACTGCGGCCAACACCACCGTTTCAATACATCGCTGAAACCCTCTGACGATACTCTGGTAAAGCATCCGGTTTCAGTTCCTTTTCGGTGAACCGTATCGACCGTCTGGCTTACTTCTGATGTTCCTTTCTCTTTTCACCGTTATAATAGCACAGCGCGCCATCGAAATCAATAGCGCGCTGATATTTTTTGCAAAAATATTTTGTATACTAATTACTCTTACCTTTTAATTATAGCATATTTTATCGCGCAATGCACGATATTTTTCTGCATCCCTGTACCCGCCAGTTTCGTTCTCTTACTCAGCGGACTCGATCAGCTCCAGGCTGTGCTCCTCGACCATCTTATCACAGATCTCCAGGAATTTTTCCAGCGGCACGCCGTTCATCTTCTTATTGCCGCGGACATTGACGGAAACGGTTTCATTTTCCACTTCCTGATCGCCGAGGACCAGAATATACGGATCCTTGAAATTTTTGAATTCCTTGATCTTGATCTTCATATTGATATCACTGTAATCCGCTTCCACTCTCAGGCCGTGTTTCCTGCAGAGCGCCGCGACTTTCTTCGCGTACTCGTTATGCTCGGTGCGGATCGGCACAATCCCGATCTGGTACGGAGACAGCCAGAACGGGAAGCTGCCCTTGAAGTTTTCAATGGTGATCCCGATGAAACGCTCAAAGGATCCAAGAATGGCCCTGTGGATCAGGACCGGCTGCTTCAGGGTTCCATCCTGCGCCACATATTTCATCTGGAAATTCAGCGGGAGCTGGAAATCGAGCTGGATCGTTCCCATCTGCCACTCTCTGCCCAGAGCGTCCTTCATCTTGAGGTCGATCTTCGGGCCATAGAAAGCGCCGTCGCCTTCATTCAGCTCAAACCCATCTTCACCATACTGGTTGATCAGGATCTGGCGCAGGTCATCCTCTGCCCGGTTCCAGACTTCCAGATCCCCCATATAATCATCCGGGCGGGTGGAAAGTTCCGCGCCGTAGGTCAGGCCAAAGGTACTGTACAGTTCATCCGCGACGGACAGGATATCCGCGATTTCGTCCGCGATCATATCCTCCGTGACAAAGATATGCGCGTCATCCTGATGGAATTCCTGCACACGCAGCAGGCCGTTGAGCTCACCGGACTTTTCCTTCCGGTGGATGATATCCGTCTGGCTGAAACGCAGCGGCAGCTCTTTATAAGACCGGAGCGCCGTCTGATAGACTTTAATTGCGTTCGGGCAATTCATCGGCTTCATCGCCATGACATCACTGTCCTGCTCCGATGGCAGCACAAACATACCGTCCTGATAATGCGCCCAGTGGCCGGACGTTTCCCAGAGTTCCTTTTTGGAAAGCACCGGACCGGAAATTTCCTGGTATCCGTGATCTTCGTGAATGCTTCTCCAGAAGGACTGCAGGGCGTTGTACATCTTCCAGCCTCTCGGGAGCCAGAACGGCATCCCCGGCGCAGTCGGCTCGAAATGGAACAGCTGCAGCTGCTTGCCGAGCATCTTGTGGTCGCGTTCCTTCGCTTCGCGGATGAGATCCTTATGCGCTTTCAGATCCGCCTTGTTTTCAAACGCGTAGGCATAGATCCGCGTCATCTGGTCACGGTTTTCATCGCCTCTCCAGTACGCGCCGGACGCGCTGCGGACTTCAAACGCCGCGCTGAGCAGATCCCTGGAATTTTCTACGTGCGGTCCCCTGCAGAGATCCACGAAATCCTCACCGGTCGTATAAATGGTAATCGGCTCTTCTTCCGGAAGTTCTTCGATCAGTTCCGTCTTGAAACGCTGATCTTTGAAGATTTCCAGCGCCTCTGCCTTCGAAACCTCCCGGCGGGTCCAGTCTTCCTTTCTTTTCAGGATTTCCTGCATCTTTTTTTCGATGTCCTTCAGATCTTCCTTCTGAATGGTTTTGCCGCCAGGCAGTACGAAATCGTAATAGAATCCGTCCGCGATCTGCGGTCCGATGGCATACTGCACTTCACTGCCGTAAAGTTCGATCACGGCCTTGGCCAGGATATGCGCCAGTGAATGGCGATAGACTTCGGTAAACTGTTCTTTTTCCATGCTTGACTCCTTAGTGTACATAATAAAAAAATCCCACACACTGCTACTGCAATGCATGGGACGTAAAATCATGTTACGCGGTTCCACCCTGCTTACCGGCCAGAATGTGCCGGTCACTCTTTGCTGATGATAACGGAATCACCGTGCCTGATTGGGGCCCCTCCGGGGTGGTCTTCCGTACCCGTTCCACCAGGACGCTCTCAGCCGCCGCGTCCCTCTCTGTCGCTTCCTGTGTACGTACTCTTCCCTTCAACGGTTTCTCTGATCGACAGGTCTGTTTCCCCTCCCGGCAGGGAATTGCCGGGAAGAAGTCCTGTCATCCGGCTTTCACCGGACTTCGAATATTTTAATTCATCGCATATAAATTGTAAAGTTTTTTCGGAGTGAAACTGGCTGATTGATTGCTGAACAACTACTGTTCGCGACATGCAGAAAATTACTGAATCGCAACCGCTTTTCCAGGCGGG
>CAMNJG010000108.1 GCA_946541285.1 uncultured Clostridia bacterium | reverse complement strand
TGGTATGTAAAATCTAAAATATGCAATTTATCCACAAAATATAGATTATTTAAACAAGGCCTAATAAATGCGGAAGAACCTTTTTTACATCTCAAACAGACGCAGTACCTCGATGATCCCTTCGCTGTAGGTCGGGTGCGGATGGATCACGTCGGCCATCTGCTGCACCGTCAGGCCGTTCGCGACTGCTTCCGTAAACTCCGCGATCATATCGGTCGCGCGGGCACACATGAGCTGCGCCCCCAGGATGCGGCCGGTTTCTTCTTCCGCGACGACTTTTATGAAACCGCGCTCCTGCTGCGAAAGGACACTGCGACCATTGCCCAGCATCGGATATTTTTTCGAAACCGCCTGGATTCCCGCTTCTTTTGCTTCTTCCAGGGTCATCCCCGTATAGGCGATCTCCGGATCCGTATAGACACAGACCGGGATCACCTTCAGGTTTTCCTGCGGCGGTTTGCCCAGGATGGTATAGATCACGTTGCGGGCTTCCGCGCTGGCCGTATGTGCCAGTTCCACCCCGCCGGTCACATCCCCGATGGCGTAAATATTCGGACAGGAAGTCTGCAGCCGGTCATTTACCGCGAGATATTTCCCGTTCATGTCCACGGAGAAACCATTTCCGAACAGGTGCTCTGTCTGCGGTACTCTGCCGGCAGCCACCAGGATCTGGTCCGCTTCC
Organism: uncultured Clostridia bacterium; assembly: GCA_946541285.1. Lineage (GTDB taxonomy): Bacteria > Bacillota > Clostridia > Peptostreptococcales > Anaerovoracaceae > RUG708. The sequence continues at coordinate 4,959 of CAMNJG010000108.1, read as the reverse complement.
ACGGTCTTTTCCTCTCCCTTTTCCGTAAACCTGCAGATCAGAGCGGCACTCTCTTCGTTCCATTCGAAGCCCTGCACCATCGCTCCGGTATGGATGGAGGCACCCCGTTTCTTCAGGATTGTCCGGATACTCTGGGAAAACTCTCTGTCCAGTGTCGCCAGCAGCCGCGGCGCGCCCTCCAGGATCGTCACCTCAGATCCCAGGCCAAGATAGATGGTCGCGAATTCGATGCCGATGACGCCGCCTCCCACAATGATCAGGCGGGAAGGACGTTCTTCGTTGACGATCATCTGGTCGCTGTTCATGACTCCATCCAGTTCCATCCCCGGAATCGGGAGTTTTCCCGGTTTGGCGCCAGTGGCAAGAATGATGGTATCCGCGGTAATCCGTGCCGGCGTTGTTCCTTCTGTCCCCGGCACCGGCCGGATCTCGATCTCATGCGGCGAAACAACAGTACCCATGCCATTGATGAGCTCCACGCCGCCTTTACTGAGCGAAGTCCGGATGCTGCCTGCCAGCCGGTCGGAAACCTCCTGCCGCTGCTTCTGCAGTTCTTTCATATCGATATCCGCGCTGAAATCATCATAAGGGACATTTTTCTCCCCGACCCGGATCAGCATACCCGGGATTCCTTTGTTGATGGAATGAATGATTTCACTCGAATGCATCAGGGTTTTGGTCGGGATACAGCCCCGGTGCAGACAGGTGCCTCCCAGCTCCCGGTATTCGATCAGCGCGGTTTTCAGCCCGGCCCTGACCGCTTCTCCGGCCGCGGTATAACCTCCCGGGCCGCCTCCAATAATGGCCAGGTCATAATTTTGTTTTATCATGAATATGCTCCTTCAACTGAACATCTTTGCCAGATCATCACGCATCCGGACCTTGTCTTTTTCCACCGGCACCGACAGGATGCTCTCGGACATGGCACACTCATCGAACTCCGCGCCGATCAGGACCTGCTGCGCTTTCCGGATCAGTTCCTCATCCATCGCGTCCGAATAGATCACGCAGTCCAGGACATCCTCTCCATCGGTATCAATGTGGATCTCCGCTTCGCCCCACGAAAAACGGTTCGTTTTCCGGTAGTTTGACAGCACTTCTTTTCCGTCAGTCCACTGGTCTGAGGCAAAACGCTCTGCTCCGGCGGCGATTTCCTCAACAGCTTCCGGCGGCAATACCAGGGATTCCGGCTGCATGCCGCAGACTTCGCCCAGTGATTCGATCAGCGCGGCGGACAGGTCCTCCACCGTAAGATCCGGCACCAGCTGCTTCAGGTTCAGGACACGCGCCCTGACCGACGGCACGCCCCTGGCCGCCAGTTTCGCCTCCGAAGGGCGGAGATACCGTGTCATCCGATCCAGATCCGTATCCACAAGAAGTGTCCCGTGATGATAACAGAAATCCCCGGAGCGGTAAAACGCGTTTCCGGATATTTTGCGTCCCTCAGCCATCAGATCATTACGGCCGGTTTTCTCCGCGGGAATACCGATCCCCCGGAGGGCCCTCAGGATTACGTCCAGCTGCCGCGCAACATCATACGTCCTGCGGCGCGCGATGAACGTAAAATTCAGGTTGCCCAGGTCATGATACACCGCGCCGCCGCCGGAAAGACGGCGGACAATGGTGCCGCCGTCACTCCGGAATTCCACGTCCCGGACCTCTGCTTTCAGATTCTGGTTCCGTCCGATGACGATGGTGTCCGCGTTCTGCCAGAGATACAGCACCAGTTCATCCGGCTCCGCGCGCATGGTAAGATATTCCTCCAGCGCGAGGTTCCAGACCGGATCCGTACTGTCTGACAGAAGGACCTTTGGTTTAATCTTCCGGGAACTCATATTTTACAACCGGTTTACGGGCTGCTCTGACTTCATCCGGCCGGCCGATCCTGGTGGTTCTCGGAGCAGACTTTACATAATCCGGATCCTCCAGGGCTTTCTGATAAATCGCCCTCATGGAAGCCGCCACGTAGTCCAGCATTTCCTTCGGTTCGGTTTCGGTCGGTTCCAGCATCAGTGCCTCATGAACGATCAGAGGGAAATACATCGTCGGCGGATGGATGCCGTAATCCATCAGGGACTTGGCGATATCCATGGCCGTGACACCGTTTTCCTTCTTCATCTGTTCCATGGTGATGACAAATTCGTGCATATAGTGTGCGCCTTCACAGGACGGCTCATAGCAGTCCGCGATCTGGCTCAGCAGATAATTGGCATTCAGTACAGCATTGTGCGCGACATCTGTCAGCCCGCTGCCTCCCAGCATCAGGAGATACGTCAGTGCCCGGACAATCACAAGGAAATTGCCCTCATATGTCCGGACATGCTCCGGCAGACAGTCCTCCAGGAACGCTTTGCAGCCTACCGGACCTGCGCCCGGCCCGCCGCAGGCATGCGGCGTCGAGAAAGTTTTATGGAGATTCAGGTGTACGACATCGAATCCCATGTCTCCCGGACGGACGACACCGATGACCGCGTTGAGGTTCGCTCCATCATAATAGCATAATCCACCGGCTTCATGCACGATGGAAGTAATTTCTTCAATATTGTGGTCAAACAGACCCAGGGTATTCGGGTTGGTCAGCATCAGCCCGGCCGTATCCGGACCCACTGCTTCCCGCAGGGCCTGCAGATCCACCAGCCCCTCCTCCGTGGAAGCCACGTTGACAATCGTAAAACCGGCCATCGCCGCGCTGGCCGGATTGGTCCCGTGCGCCGAATCCGGGACGATGATTTTCGTCCTGGCCGTGTCCCCACGCTGTTCATGGTATTTTTTGATGGTCAGAAGCCCTGTGAATTCGCCATGGGCGCCTGCGGACGGCTGCAGTGTCATGGCATCCATGCCCGTAATCTCGCAGAGCCATTCCTTTGTTTTTCCGATGACCTTCCGGCATCCCTGTACGGTCTCTTCCGGCTGGAGCGGATGGATATCCGTAAATCCCGGCAGGGAAGCCATCTGCTCGTTCACCTTCGGGTTATATTTCATCGTACAGGAACCCAGCGGCAGAAAACCGTTATTGATGCCGAAAATCTGTTCTTCCAGTTCTGAATAATGTCTGGAAATCTCTGTCTCCGAGACTTCCGGAAGCCGGGGCGCGTTTTTCCGCTCTCCCGCAGGGCGGTATTCCGGTACGTCACAGGCCGGCAGCAGACTGAGCCTGCGGCCTTCCGCTCCTCTTTCAAAAATCAGTTTCATTTCGCGGACACCTCTTTTCCCGTAACTCCGGCGACAATCGCAGCTGCCCGGTCCATATCCTCGCGGGTGTTCATTTCCGTCGCGCACCACAGGATTTCCCTGTCTCCCAGGGGAAGTCCGCCAAGGATGCCGTTTTCCTGCAGTGCCCTGAGGATTTCTTCACTGCCGATTTCGGATACGGTCACAAATTCGTTGAAAAACTCACCGTCATATTTTACTGTCAGGCCCGCTTCCACCAGCCGGTCCCTGAAATAATGGGCTTTGGAAGCGCACTGCAGCGCGACATCCCTCAGCCCTTCCGGTCCCATGGCTGTCAGATATACCGCGGCTGTCAGCGCGCAGAGTGCCTGGTTGGAACAGATATTGGAGCTGGCCTTTTCTCTGCGGATGTGCTGTTCCCTGGCCTGCAGGGTCAGGACAAAGGCTCTCCTGCCCTGATCATCCTCCGTCTGGCCGATGATCCTGCCAGGCAGCTTTCTTTCCAGCTTCTGTCCTGTCGCCATAAAGCCCAGGTACGGTCCGCCCCAGGCCATATCAATCCCCAGAGGCTGTCCCTCGCCTACCGCGATATCCGCTCCCAGTTCTCCCGGGGTTTCCAGATATCCGAGTGTCGTCGGGTTCACGCTCATGACCGCCTTCGCGTCCTTTTCATGAATCGCTTCAATCAGTTCCTTCGCCGGTTCCAGGAGTCCGTAATAATTCGGCTGCTGGAACAGCACCGCCGCCGCGTGATCCGGGACGGTCTGTTTCAGTGCCTCGAGATCCGTAAGACCATCTTTCTCCGGAATGATGACCAGTTCGGTCCCGCTTCCATAACAGTATGTCCGGATGACATCGATCACTTTCGGATCAACCGTCGCGGAGACATAGTATCCGGTATGCTTCCGGTCCGCACACATGGCGGCCGCCTCTGCCGCCGCCGTCGCTCCGTCGTAAACAGACGCGTTGGAGACATCCATCCCCGTCAGTTCACAGATCATGGTCTGATATTCAAAAATCGACTGCAGTACGCCCTGGCTGATTTCCGGCTGATAAGGCGTATACGCGGTGACAAATTTTTCATTGGTCGTGACCTCACGGACAATGGACGGAATATAGTGCCAGTAAGCGCCCGCGCCCCGGAAAATCGTGTCAAATACTTTATTTTCTGCTGCCATGGAGCGTACCAGCCGGGAGACTTCCAGCTCTGACAGGCCCTCCGGCAGATCCAGTCCGTTTTTCAGTCTGACATCCTCAGGCACATCCGTAAAAAGATCATCAAAGGAGCCCGCGCCGATGGCCGCCAGCATCTCCTTCTGTTCTTTTTCTGTGCCTGGAATAAATGAACCCATTTCCTGCTTCCTTTCTGATCCTTTTATTCTTCCTCACACTTCGCTTCATATGCCGCGGCGTCGAGCAGTTCATCATACTCCGTGATCTCCGCGGTCTTTACTCTGATGATCCACGCAGCGTACGGATCACTGTTGATCAGCTCCGGTTCGTCCGCGAGGCTTTCATTGACTTCTGCGACAACAGCGGTCACCGGGCTGAAGATATCGGAAACGGCTTTGACGGATTCTACATCCGCGAAAGATTCTCCGACGGTCACGTCATCTCCCGGTTCCGGAAGATTGACAAAAACGATATCGCCCAGTGAGTCCTGCGCGAAGTCTGTAATGCCGATCGCGGTCAGTTCGCCTTCTTCCCTGAGCCATTCGTGGGACGCGGTGTATTTGAGTTCTGCTGGATGATTCATGATAGTCCTCCTGTTGAATATTTCACTATGCT
>CAMNJG010000107.1 GCA_946541285.1 uncultured Clostridia bacterium | reverse complement strand
AGGTGTTACTGTTCACGGGTTTTGGAAGTATACACTGCAGCGCAGCCGGCCATCAGGAGACAGGATGGTGTGGAAATCAGTCAGGAGAATATGGACATGACAGATCAAAAAAGGAAAATTTTTCTTCACAGCTGCTGCGGTCCCTGCAGCACAGCCGTCATCGAACGACTGATTCCGGACTACAGCATTACTGTGTTTTTCTATAATCCCAACATTACGAATGAAGGGGAATATCATAAACGCTTTGAGACAGAGAAGGAGTTTATTGAAGCGTTTAATAAAAATCATCCGGAATGGACACCGGTAGAACTGATGGAAGGGGAATACGATCCGGAAGAATTCCTCCGTTTTGTCAGAGGCTATGAGAGGGAACCGGAAAACGGGGCGCGCTGCGCGAAATGCTTTGAATTCCGGATGGAACGGACGGTCCGGAAAGCGGCGGAACTGGGGTATCCTCTGTTTGGGACGACACTGTCTGTCAGTCCGCATAAAAAAACACAGACTATCAACGAAAAGGGATATGCGCTGAGCAGGCGGTATGGCGTGGATTTTCTGGATGAAAGTTTTAAAAAGAAGGACGGTTTCCGAAGGTCCGTGGATCTTTCCAGGGAGTATGGCCTGTACCGGCAGAATTACTGCGGATGCAGATTTTCGGAAAGAGAAGGAGCCGGACCGGAGGATCCTTCCCTCGAAAGAGGTCTGGATTTATGAAATACGTGAAAGTGGTGGTCGACAATGCTTCCAACAGTACCGATCAGCTTTACACGTATCGCTGCGCGGATGACCGGGTGAAGATCGGTGATGTGGTTACCGTGCCGTTCGCGAGAAGAAAAAAAGAGATTACAGGTTATGTTTTTCAGGTATCGGAAACCAATGATGAGGGGATCCGGCGACTGAGGGATGTCACGTCGATTCTGGAGGATTATTCTGTTCCGGAGGATCTGATCCGTCTGAGTTCCTGGATGAAGAAACGATACATGTGCCGTTATCTGGATGTCATCCGCTGCATGATCCCGCCCGGCAGAAAACCGGTCAAAGCGGTTAAGGATCCGCTGAATGAGTACAGCAGTGAACCGACTCCGCTGCCGGAACTGACAGACGAACAGCAGGAGGCGTTTCGCAGAATCCGCCCGGCGCTCAGGAAACGGGAACCGGCACGCTTTCTGATCAATGGTGTGACCAGCAGCGGCAAAACAGAAATTTACCTGAGAGCGGCGATGGAAACCCTGGAATCAGGACGAAGTGTGATTGTACTGGTTCCGGAAATCTCTCTGACCCCCCAGACAATTGACCGGTTCACATCCAGATTTGGAAAGGATGCAGTGGCTGTGATGCACAGCCGGCTGACGATGGCGCAGCGTTACCAGCAGTGGATGAGGGTACGGTCGGGAGAAGCCCGCATTATGATCGGTGCCAGGTCCGCGGTGTTCGCGCCCTTTTCGGATCCGGGACTCATTATTATCGATGAGGAACATGAGTCTTCGTATAAATCCGATCAGACACCGAAGTATGACGCGATCAGCACCGCGATGATGCGTTCACAGCTGAGTGGTGCCGTGGTGATCCTCGGTACCGCGACGCCTTCCGTGGTCAGTATGTACCGCGCGCGGACCGGTTATTACAGTGAACTGAAGCTGACGAAGCGGCACAATCAGACCCCGCTTCCGCTGGTCAGCATTGCGGATATGCGCATGGAACTGCGGGAAGGGAACCGGTCTGTTTTCAGCAGGGAACTGTACCGGAAGATCCGGGACGCGCTGGACCGGAAACGCCAGATTATCCTGTTCCTTAACCGCCGGGGGTATTCGTCGTTTATTTCCTGCCGCTCCTGCGGATATGTAGTCCGCTGCAGTACCTGCGGGATCTCGATGACGTATCATAAGGCGAGCGGGATGGCAGAGTGTCATTACTGCGGAAAAAAGATACGGGTACCGGAAACCTGTCCTGACTGCGGCAGCCAGTATATCCGGTATTTTGGAGCAGGCACAGAACAGCTTCAGGAAGCGGCAGCCGCTTTTTTCCCGGATGCGGCTGTAGACCGCCTGGATCTGGATTCCACCAGAAAAAAGGGAGAATCCCGCAGGATCCTGGAAGCTTTCCGGAAGGGAAAAACGGATATCCTGGTGGGGACACAGCTGGTGGCCAAAGGGCTCGATTTCCAGAATGTCGGTGTTGTGGGAATTGTCGCGGCGGATGTGACGCTGAATATACCGGATTACCGCTCCGCGGAGACAACCTATCAGCTGATTGTCCAGGCGGCGGGCCGGTCCGGCAGGGGCGAAGAACCCGGACATGTTGTCATTCAGACCTATACTCCTGAAAACCGAACCATCCTGGCGGCGGCATCGGGAGATTACGAAGCGTTTTATCAGGGAGAAGTCTCCCTGCGCCGCCTGTCCGGATATCCGCCGTTTACCAATATCCTTCGTCTTGTTTTTTCCGGAGAAGATGAAAAACAGGTTGTCGAAGAAGCACTTCATGTATATCATGATATAGAAAAATCCGGACTTCCCGCGGAAGGAGAAATGTTCCGGCCCCAGCCGGCCTATATGTCCTTCCTGAACGGGAAATACCGCTACCACATCCTGATCAAGAGCCCGGTGCAGCGGACGAAGTATTACAGGGCGCTGATCGAAGAAATCAAAAAGCAGAAAAGTACCAGGACCAGTGCCGTCGTGATGATCGCGGAACTGGATCCGTACAGTTTTACATAGCATAATGTCTGAACGAGGAGGATGCAGCAATGGCTCTCAGAAAGATTGTAGAAGTTGGCGATGATGTTTTAAGAAAGAAGTGCCGTCCGGTTCCGGAAGTGACGGACCGGATCAGGGAACTGATTGATGATATGTTCGAGACCCTGTACGATGCGCAGGGGGTTGGTCTGGCCGCTCCGCAGGTTGGCGTCATGAGAAGGCTTTTTGTGGTCGATCTGCAGGACGGGTCGGGACAGAAAGTACTCATTAATCCGGAGATTGTAGAAGAAAAGGGAGAAGAAGACGGCGAAGAAGGCTGCCTGAGTATCCCGAACCGTGTCGGCCGTGTGACAAGACCGGCATATGTCCGGATTAAAGGACTGGACAGAAATGGGGAACCGGTCGAATACGAAGCAGAGGGTCTGCTGGCCAGAGCATTCTGCCATGAATATGATCATCTGGATGGAATTCTTTACGCGGATAAAGCAGTAGAAATGTGGGCAGTGGAATGATGGCAGAAAACAGCAATGAACTGAAAGTCATTTATATGGGGACGCCGGACTTCGCGGTGCCGCCACTGGAAGCGATGATCCGGGCCGGTTATGATATCCGTCTGGTGGTGACGCAGCCGGACCGTCCAAAGGGACGGGGCAAAAAAACACAGCCGACCCCGGTAAAGGAGCTGGCGGAAAGAAACGGGATCCGTGTGCTGCAGCCTGCCCGCATTAAAGAAAACGAAGAATTCCTGGGAGAACTCAGGGAAGCTGATCCGGATATCATCATCGTCGCGGCGTATGGAAAAATCCTGCCTAAAGCGATCCTGGATCTTCCGCGGCTGGGATGCGTCAATATTCACGCGTCCCTTTTACCGAGATTCCGGGGGGCCGCCCCGATCCAGCGCTGTATCATTGAGGGGGACGAAAAAACCGGTGTAACGCTCATGTATATGGCGGAAGGCATGGATACCGGGGATATGATTGCCCGTTCAGAAACAGAGGTTTCCCGGAAAAACGCAGGAGAACTGACCGGGGAACTGTCGGTACTCGGCGCGGAACTGCTGCTGGAGTATCTGCCGCGTATTGCCGCGGGAGAGGTGAATGCGGAAAAACAGGATGACCGTCTGGCGACATACGCGCCGATGGTCGAAAAATCAGAAGGGAAACTGGATTTTTCCGGAGACGCGTACGCTCTGGAACGTATGATCCGGGGACTTTCTCCATCTCCTGGAACTTTTACGGATTACCGCGGACAGCGTATGAAGGTCAGAAAAGCAGAAGTACAGGAGAGTGGCGCGCATGAAACACCGGGAACCGTCCTTTCAGCGGATGAACACGGTATCGCGGTTGCCTGCGGCTCCCATATACTCCTGATTACTGAACTCCAGATGCCTGGTAAAAAACCGATGGAAGTGGCGGATTTCCTGCGCGGAAACGCCGTTACTCCGGGAGAAATTCTGGGGCAGTAGCAGGGCGGAATCGTCTTTGATTTTTTATATGAGGCTTACTTGTGGACAGAAACAGACTTACAGCTTTTGAGGCACTGTTGAAAACAGAAAATGAAGGGGCGTATTCCAATCTGGCCGTTGGCCAGGCGATCCGTGAGTTTCATCCGGATAATGAAGCATTTGTCCGGAACCTGGTGTATGGTGTCCTGGAAAACCGGATTCTCCTGGATTACCGGCTGGACGGTCTGATCCGTTCCGGTATCCGTAAAGTAAAACCGAGAGCGCGTATTTTGCTCCGGATGGGGATCTACCAGATTGATTTTATGGACAGTATTCCTGATTACGCAGCGGTCAGCGAGACCGTCGCGTTATCCAGGAAGAAGTGTTCCGGCCTGAGCAGCCTGATTAATGGTGTACTCCGTACTTATCTGAGACAGTCCGAAAGACGGGAACTGCCGGACCGCGAAAAGGATCCGGCAGCTTATTTATCCGTCAGATATTCCTATAACCGGGAGCTTACGGATCTCTGGCTGCGCCGTTTCGGAGAAGAAAGAACCGAATCTCTTATGGAGGCAGGGAACCGGACGCCGCAGCTGTCTGTCTGTACGAATACGCTCAAAACAACAAAAAAGGAGCTGACGGAGCTTCTGACTGCCGCGGGCATGTCTGTCAGGACACCAGTGACAGACGGGATGCCACAGGCAGAGGCGGATGCCGTCAGAGAGCACTTTCTGTCTGTCAGCGGGAATGGGGCGCTGGATACAGAAATGTTTCGCAGAGGCCTGTTTTATGTACAGGATCTCAGTTCCGCCAGAGCGGTGGCAGCACTGGCTCCACAGCCGGGACAAACGGTGCTGGATGTCTGTGCCGCGCCGGGAGGGAAATCTCTGTTCGCGTCTCTTCTGATGAAGAACCAGGGCCACATCCTGTCCTGTGATGTTTATGAGCATAAACTGGAGCTGATGAAAGCCTCCATGGAACGCCTGGGAATTCGCTGTATTCAGCTGAAACAGCAGGATGCCACCGGATATGACGCGCGGCTGGAGGAAACCGCTGACGCGGTGATTGCCGACGTACCATGCTCCGGACTGGGAGTCATCCGCCGGAGGCCGGAAATCAAGCTGCGGATGACACAGGATACGATCCGCAGTCTCTCAGAACTCCAGGCGTCCATTCTGGAAAACGCCGCCTGTTATGTACGGCCCGGCGGAAAAATACTTTACAGTACCTGTACGGTTTCGGAGCAGGAAAATGAAGAGATTGTCCGGAATTTCCTCAGAAACAATCCGGGGTTTTCTGTTGTTTCGGAAAAACAGATTTTCCCGGATACCGATGCTTCTGACGGATTCTATTTCTGTGTGATGCGAAAAGAAAATAAAAGCTGACCGGATCGTAAACAGTCATGATTGCTGTTCAGCAATTAGTCTGTTTCACTCCGAATGTTTTGGGGGCCCTTTTCAAAACGTTGTGCGTTTTGAAAAGGCTGTCCCCAAAACTGTGATACTG
>CAMNJG010000106.1 GCA_946541285.1 uncultured Clostridia bacterium | reverse complement strand
CTCTTCACTGAAAACGCCGCGCGTTGACGGACGCGCGGCGTTTTCATGCGGATCACGGAAGCACTTTCCGAAAACAACGGTTCCACAGGCGCTTCCATATCATTTTTATACTTTATGTTCTGTATCCTTACAGATTCTTACGGATTTTACTGGATACTTTCAGTCGGGCCATCGCCCGTGCCAGCGCTGCCTGTGAGCGGATATACTCAATCTCACTGCGCCGGGCCTTGAGGCGTTCTTCCGCCCGTTCCTTCGCCCGCTGCGCACGCATGACATCAATGTCTTCCGCGCGCTCCGCAAAGTCACAGATCAGCGTCACCCTATCCCCAAGGATTTCCACGAACCCGTCGCCGACAACCACGATCTGTTTTTTTCCATCCGCCGTATACCTGAGTTCTCCGGCTTGGACAGCCGCTACCATGGTCTCATGCTGCGGGAGCACGCCGTGCTCGCCGTCCAGACCAGGAAACACAATAAACTCAGCCGGCCCCTGGAAAAACACCTTATCCGTCGCCACGATCGTTAAATCAAATGTACTCATCGATGCACCTCGCTGTTACAGGATGCACTTAAGCATTCTTCTTCATATCCTCTGCCTTGGCCAGTACATCTTCGATCGGACCACAGTTGAAGAATGCCATTTCAGGAAGGTCATCCAGTTCACCGTCCAGGATCATCTTGAAGCCCTTGATCGTTTCACTGAGCGGTACATACTTGCCCGGAACACCGGTAAAGTTTTCCGCTACATGGAACGGCTGGGACAGGAATCTCTGGATCTTACGGGCACGGTAAACCGTGATCTTATCTTCCTCGGCCAGTTCTTCCATACCAAGAATGGAGATGATATCCTGAAGCTCCGCGTAACGCTGCAGACAGGACTGCACGCTCCGCGCGACATTATAATGTTCCTCGCCGACGACTTCCACTTCCAGGATACGGGAGGTCGATTCGAGCGGGTCAACCGCCGGATACAGACCCTGCTCCGCGATCTTTCTGGAAAGTACGGTCTGCGCGTCCAGATGGGTAAATGTCGTCGCCGGCGCCGGGTCGGTCAGGTCGTCCGCCGGTACGTATACAGCCTGTACGGACGTAATGGAACCGTTCTTGGTCGAAGTGATTCTTTCCTGAAGTTCACCGACTTCGTTCGCCAGCGTCGGCTGATAACCTACCGCGGATGGCATACGGCCAAGCAGCGCGGATACCTCGGAACCTGCCTGGATGAATCGGAAGATATTGTCGATAAACAACAGTACGTCCTGATGCATCCTGTCACGGAAATATTCCGCCAGTGTCAGCCCCGTCTGCGCGACTCTCATACGGGCGCCAGGCGGTTCGTTCATCTGACCGAATACCAGCGCCGTTTTTTCGATAACGCCAGACTCCGTCATTTCATTCCAGAGGTCGTTCCCCTCTCTGGTACGCTCTCCTACACCGGTAAAGATGGAATAGCCGCCGTGCTCCGCTGCTACGTTCGTAATCAGCTCCTGGATCAGTACGGTTTTTCCTACACCGGCTCCGCCGAACAGACCGATTTTACCGCCCTTCGCGTAAGGTGTCAGCAGGTCGATAACCTTGATCCCGGTTTCAAAAATTTCGATAACCGGAGTCTGCTCCTCAAAGGAAGGAGCGGCTCTGTGAATCGGCCATTTCTCTTCTGACTGAACCGGTTCACCACCATCGATCACATCACCGACAACATTCATCATGCGGCCAAGGGTCGCTTCACCGACAGGAACTCTGATATAGTCTCCTGTCGCGTTGACTTCCATATCTCTTGCCAGTCCCTCAGAGGAGTCCAGCACGATGCAGCGCACGGTCCTGTTTCCCATATGCTCTGCAACTTCCATATACAGATCATTGCCATTCAGTTCAACGGTGAGGGCTTCCTGGATCAGGGGAAGAGGATCTTCTTCAAACAATACATCTACAACAGGTCCCATGACCTGTGTGATTTTTCCCTTATTCATTGATACCTCCTGTTAGTGCGCAGACTGGGCGCCACTGACAATTTCAGTGATTTCCTGCGTAATCGCCGCCTGTCTGACACGATTATAGATCAGGGATAATTCGTCAATCATTTCCCTGGCATTCGTAGTAGCATTGTCCATCGCGGTCATACGCGCGCTCTGTTCACACGCGTAGGATTCCACCATCGCGCCGTAGATGATTCCCTTCACATAGTTCGGGACGATGTGCCTGAGAACCTCCTCCGGTGAAGGAGAGAACTCCGGTTCCCGGAGGTCGCCTTCCAGAGGCTCCGCGTCTTCAAACATGGCCTTCATCAGCGGCAGTATCCGGATGATTTTCGGCTCGAACACCAGAGAATTCACCATTTCCGTATAGGCAATATAGACTTCATCAAATTCCCTGTCGAGGAAACGGCGGATGACATTTTCTGAGATTTCCCAGGCCCGGTACATAACAGGATCCGCGGCCGGATAAATATGTTCTTCATCAATGACCGCGCCGTTAATCTTACGGAAATAAGGGATGCCCATATGCCCGACAAGAATGATGTTGCTCTGATCCGACGTTTTTTCATCCTTTTCCGCCAGCTTCTGCTCCACCATCTTGAATACATTGTGGTTATACGCTCCGGCCAGTCCCTTATCCGAAGAGATTACGATAAAGCACCGGTTAATCTCACTGTTGTCTGCGCGGTCTTCGAAAAGACCGTCTTCAATTGAGGCAGCACCGGAAGTCCTGTTGATAATATCCCAGATGGTTGACTTCAGGGCCGCAAAATAAGGGGATACCGAATCATGACCACTTCTGGCCTTTCTCAGCTTGGACGAAGAGATAAGATACATGGCATTGGTGATCTTCATCGTATCTTTGACGCTGTTTATCCTGGTACGGATCTCCTGCATACTTGCCATGCTATCACCTACCTGCTTTTATATTCTTTTGCCGCCGCTACGATCCTGTCATGAAGGTCGTCCGTCATGACTTTCTTATCCATGATCTCATCAATGATATCTTTGTGCGCCACTTCAAAATGCTCTACCATGCTGTCCCTGAAGGAAAGAATATCTTTCGCCGGGATATCCATAAAGAGCTTTTCATTTGCCGCGCACAGGAGGATAACCTGTTTGTACAGAGGCATTGGATGATACAGCGGCTGCTTCAGGAGCTCAATCAGGCTCTTGCCGTGAGCCAGCTGCTGCTGCGTCGCTTCATCCAGATCGGAACTGAACTGGGTGAAAACTTCCATTTCCCTGTACTGCGCGAGATCGATACGCAGTGATCCCGCAACGCTCTTCATGACTTTATCCTGCGCTTTACCACCTACACGGGATACCGACAGACCTACATTCACCGCCGGTCTGACACCGGAGTTGAACAGGTCGGTTTCCAGGAAGATCTGTCCGTCCGTGATCGAGATGACGTTCGTAGGAATATACGCGGAAACGTCTCCTGCCTGCGTTTCAATGATCGGCAGGGCTGTCATGGAACCTCCGCCATACTCCGCGGAACGTCTGCAGGCACGCTCCAGCAGTCTGGAATGCAGATAGAATACATCACCAGGATACGCTTCACGGCCAGGTGGTCTGTGGAGCAGCAGTGACATGGCACGATAAGCCTGCGCGTGCTTGGAAAGATCATCATAGACAATCAGGACATCCTTCTGTTCGTCCATGAAATGCTCTCCAATGGTCGCGCCGGTATACGGAGCCAGATACTGCAGCGGAGCCGGTTCATTTGCCGGAGCGTTGATCACAATCGTGTAATCCATCGCTCCGTATTTTTTCAGAGTTGTTACTGTTTTCGCGACTGTGGACGCTTTCTGCCCGATCGCGACATAAATACAGATAACGTCCTTGCCCTTCTGGTTCAGAATGGTATCGATCGCAATGGCCGTTTTACCGGTCTGTCTGTCACCGATGATCAACTCTCTCTGCCCTCTTCCGATCGGGAACATGGAGTCAATGGACAGAATACCGGTCATCAGAGGCTGTGATACCTCCTGTCTGGTGATAACACCCGGCGCTTTTTTCTCAACCGGACGGTAGTCATCCGCCTCAATCGGGCCGAGACCATCGACAGGCTGACCAATTGCGTTAATAACACGGCCGAGCATGCCATTACCGGTGTACACACCGGCTTCTCTCTCTGTCCGCTTAACAGTGGAGCCTTCGACAAGACCATGGTCCGTACCCAGGAGTACACAGCCGATCGACTTCGGCTCCAGGTTCTGGGCCATCCCCACTGTTCCGTTTTCAAATTCTACAAGCTCGCCGTATTTAACATGCTGCAGGCCGTAAACCTGAGCGATCCCATCACCGATGCTGATGACCCGTCCTGTTTCTTCGACCTTCGCGTTCGTATCATAATTCTCTATTTCATTTTTTAAAACAGAAATGATTCTCTGCGAATTATTGTTACTCAAATTCTCACCTCTCTGCAAAATGACGTCTCAACCGAGTGATTGAGGTCTTTACACTGCGGTCGAGAACCCGGTCCTCAACAGTGAGGACAAAGCCTCCGATAAGAGATCTGTCCTCCACGAGATGAAGCTCAACTTTTTGTTTACCGTGATCTTTCGCGATTTTCTTTTTCAGCTTCTCCACCTGTGCCTCGTCCGGTGCTGTGACGTAAGTAAATGTCGCGTAAACAACGCCATCACGTTCGCGAATCAGGGCGTCATACGCTCCAAACATATCCTTCACGATCCCGACATCACCATTGTCACTCATGACTTTCATGAAATTGCGCATCGCTTCCGGAAACAGCTTGTCAATTACCCTGCGTTTGTCTGCTTTTGTAATGATCGGACTGACCAGTGCCTCTCTCAGTTCATCCGATTCCATCAGCAGCCCGCGGGCCTCCCGAACCTGATCCTCCTCAATCTTCAGATCAAATAAGACTCTGGCGTAGTTTTCCGGTAAATTTGTCATTATACCGACCCCTCTTCCGAAAGGAAATCGTCCAGCATCTTTCTGTTGGCCTCGTCGTCGATATTCTTTCCGATCAGCTTGGCAGCTGCTGCCAGCGCCACTTCTGCCAGCTCGGACTGAGCATCGCGCATCATCTGATCTCTGTCAGATTCCGCCGTTTTGTGAGCCTGAGATACGATCTGGGCAGCTTCTTCGCTGGCACTGCCAACAATCTGATCGTACTGTACCTTTGCTCTCTCCTTAGCCTGACCAACGATTTCGTCCGACTCGGCTTTAGCGTTCTTCATGGATGATTCGTACTGTTCTTTCAGTGCTGAAGCTTCTTTGTTCTTTGTTTCCGCGGAGCTGATCTGATTCTGGATCAGTTCCGTCCGCTTCTGCATAATATTCTGCAGCGGTTTATAAAGAAAAATTCTCAGCAGGATGAACAGAATAATGATATTGAAAACCACCCAGAAAATATTCATATTTAATGTGAGCACGCTTTCGCCTCCAATATTTTCTTTCTGTTAAAGACTGTCACAGGAATCCTCCCGCTGTCAGTCCACCCGATTTTTCTTACCGCACTATCCAAGCATTACAATGATCATCAGAGCGACAACCAGACCGTAAATCGCGGTCGCTTCAGCAAGCGCGCATCCCAGAATCAGTGTCGCATTGATTTTGCCGCTTGCTTCCGGCTGTCTGGCAACGGCTTCTGCCGCCTTTGATGTAGCAATACCGATACCGATACCTGCGCCTAAACCTGTTAATACTGCGATA
>CAMNJG010000105.1 GCA_946541285.1 uncultured Clostridia bacterium | reverse complement strand
CAACCTCGCTTCGCTTCGGGGAATCGGTTGCATGACACCTACCAGCGACTCACTGCGTTCGTCGGGTTAGGTGTTCAAAGGAAAAAAACGCAGGCGATGCGGGCAAGCAGTCGACGTCAAACCACTCACTTCATTCGTGGGACGTCTTTGCATGACACCTACCAACGGCTCACTTCGTTCGCCGGGTTAGGTGTTCATTGGCGAGGCTTTTTTACTGAGGAACCCCGTGAATCAAGCTCGTCAGAACGCAGATGAACGGTTGGTTTCTCGTATACGAGGATCACTTAGTGAGGTCAAGCAGCTGATTTTCGTACTGCGATGAGCGAGCTTAGTGATCTACCGTTGACGCAGCAATCGGGAAAAGAGGCAAGTGAACTGTATAATTTATTAAAACTACAGTTCCTTACCTGATACAGTGTTTTTTCGAAATCAGACTGGCCGATTGCTGACTTTTGACGTGTAAATAGATCATTCGCGCTTTTTCATGCCCGGGTGCAGGGAGAATAGAGTGAAAAATGCGGATGCCGCAAAAATTTTATCCACGGATTTGACTGCGCGGGATGGCAGATTGTGATATCCTTGTAGAAACAGAAAAATCACTGTTTTACAGGAAGAAACTTTAAGCTTTTATCGACTGTTTTTTCAGGAGGTGTTGAATTTTGAAAAGGAAAATTACAGGAGTTGTGATCAGTGTTCTGATGGTCATCACGATGATCCCATCGTTCACACTGGCGGCGGAGCTGCCGTTTACAGATGTGGATTCATCTGCATGGTTTTATAGTGATGTGAAATCCGCTTTCGAAACCGGTCTTGTCAACGGCATGACCGATACAACATTTGAACCGGAATCAAACATGACTTACGCTCAGGCTGTGAAGCTGGCTGCGTGCATGAACCAGAAGTACAGTACCGGATCCGTGACGCTGAAGAACGGCAGTCCGGACTGGTGGGACAGTTACGCAGCATACGCAAAAGAAAAAGGCATTATCAGTAAGGATTACGACTGGAACAGCAATGCGACCAGAGCCGGATACGTGGAGATTTTCGCGAAGGCACTGCCGGATGAGGCCCTGAAAGAAAAGAACCATATCACTGATGGCTACATTCCGGATGTGGGGATGACTCATCCGCAGAGCGAAGCCATTTATAAGCTGTACCGCGCCGGTGTCCTGACAGGAACGGATGACCAGGGTACCTTTGATCCGAATAACAATATCAGGCGTTGCGAAGTAGCGGCAATCCTGATAAGAATGATGGACGAAAGCGCCAGGAAAGAACTGACACTTGAACCGGCAATGAAGAAAGTGGTGTTCGACAGTACCGGTGGCAGCGCGGTGGAAACACAGCAGGTCGCCCAATATGGAAAAATTGTAAAACCTGCGGATCCGGCCAGAGAAGGTTATATATTCGCAGGATGGTACAGCGACAGAGGACTGACGGCTGCTTTTGATTTTGACAGCCGCATCTCAGAAGATCAGTATCTGTACGCAAAATGGAAAAAAGCAGAAATCAAAAGGCAGAACGGTGAACGTTTTGAAGATGTCATCACCATCGAGGGGATGGAGGAGACTGTTCGATACGAGCATGTGAGGAACGAAAAGATCGGATTTGAGATAGACTACGATTACGAGAAGTTCAGACGGCAGAGCGCTCCGGACAGTGAACGTTTCATTTCACGCTATGACGAATCCGGGGATCCTCAGAATTATCTTGAAGTGAAACACACTGCGGACAGTGCCGATACCGTCTCCGCACTGGTCAGTGAGGTGCTTTCCAGAGATTATGAAATCATCACAGAATCGATCATGCTTGACCGCGCAGGCGAATGCATACGGATTGATGCCTCCGAGGTCAAAGGTGGCGGCAGAACATCTGAAGTTTTCCAGACAGTCTATATCATTCCTGCAGCAGATGGATGCTACGTTGCCACTGAGCGCTACGTTGCCGAGGATGCCGATGGCTTTGGAAGGCGGCTCTCTTATATGATGAATACCTTCTCTGTGATTGACAGTCAGAGAGAGAAGAAATTATCGAACGAGCAGGCGCTTATGGCCATCGAGAAGTACTGCTATCTCAAAAATCCGGATTTGAAGGATATTGTCGAGGCGAAAGAATACCCGGTTTCCTGGGGTGTGATTTCAATGGATCAGGATCCTGAAATTGTGGTTCTGTTCCGGTCGTATACGGGAGCAGAGGTCCGGTATTATATCGATCCGGTTTCAGGAGATACGCATGTAACAGAACTGGTTTCAGGTATTACGTCTGAGGAAGTACCGACGGATGAACGCCTGAATGTGTGGGATTATATTGATTGATACGTGAATGAACGATTTTGAACAACCGAAGAAAATTAAAGTCAGGGGTGCCAGGGTGCACAATCTGAAAAACATTGATGTCGATGTACCGCTTCACGGTATTACCGGGATCGCGGGAGTGTCCGGATCCGGAAAATCCTCCCTGGCGCTCGGCGTGTTATATGCGGAAGGATCGAGGAGGTACCTGGAATCCCTTTCAACCTATACCCGGAGAAGGATGACGCAGGCCGCCAGAGCCGATGTCGATGAGGTACTCTACGTACCCGCGGCACTGGCTCTGCATCAGAGGCCCGGCGTTCCGGGGATCCGTTCCACCTTTGGGACGGGGACAGAACTGCTGAACAGTCTGCGCCTGATGTTCTCCCGGCTTTCGTCCCACCGGTGTCCGAACGGTCACTATGTCCGGCCGGGTTTCCAGGTGGCGACCATGCAGGAGATCATCTGCCCGGAATGCGGCGAACACTTTTATGGTCCCGGAGCGGAAGAACTGGCGTTTAATTCTCAGGGCGCCTGTAAATGCTGCGGTGGCACGGGTACTGTCAGAACGGTCGACAGAAGTACGCTGATCCCGGACGAAAACCTTACCATTGATGAGGGAGCGGTCGCCCCGTGGAACTCACTGATGTGGTCACTGATGACCGATGTCTGCCGCGCCATGGGCGTTCGTACCGATATTCCTTTCAGGGATCTGACGGACAGAGAAAAAGAAATCGTGTATGACGGGCCGATGGAAAAGAAGCATATCTTTTACAGGCCGAAAAAGGCGGATACCGCCACAGCCGGCGAAATGGACTTCACTTATTACAGTGCCACGGCAACGGTTATGAATGCCCTGAATAAAGTGAAGGACGAAAAGGGCATGAAACGGGTGGAGAAGTTTCTGAAAGAAGAAATCTGTCCGGACTGTCATGGGACCAGACTGTCAGAGGCCGCCAGGGCTCCGAAACTGATGGGACTTTCGCTCGATGAAGTCTGCCGGATGACTCTGAAAGATTCCGTCGAATGGGTCAGAAAGGTACCGGCATCCCTGCCGGACGAGATGCGTCCGATGGCGGAAAATATCTGTGAATCGTATCTGGAGGTGGCAGCCAGGCTGATGGATCTGGGGCTTTCCTACCTGACACTTGACCGTTCTTCGTCCACTTTATCCACGGGAGAACGGCAGAGAATGCAGCTGGCGAGGGCGGTCAGAAACCGGACGACCGGTGTCCTGTATGTACTGGATGAGCCTTCCATCGGTCTCCATCCGGCCAATATCACCGGTCTCAACGGTGTGATGCGCGATCTGGTAAAAGACGGGAATTCCGTACTTCTTGTAGACCATGATACACAGATCCTGAAAGAAGCGGACTGGCTGATCGAAATGGGGCCGGAGGCCGGCGCGAAAGGCGGTTATGTGATCGCGGAAGGAACGATAGAAGACATTCAGCGGAATGATCAGTCTGTCATCGGGAAATACCTCGCTGACAACCGGAAACCCGAACGAGCCAACCGGGGAGAGGATTTATTCGCGGATGGGACCATCTATATGGAAACAGACCGTATCCATACCGTGAAGCCTCTTTCTGTCAGGATCCCGCAGAAAAGACTCACAGTCGTTACCGGTGTTTCCGGTTCTGGAAAGACGACCATGATCCTGGAAAGCCTGATACCGGCACTTGACGCTGTCTGCAATGAAAAGAAGAAACCAGAACATGTTAAAACGATTGAAGCGGAGGGAATCCGGCATATTAAGCTGATCGACGCCACCCCCATCGGCATCAATGTCCGTTCGACCGTGGCGACTTACGCGAATATCCATGATGAACTCAGAAAACTGTTTGCCGGAACCGACGAGGCAAAGCAGAATGGCTACAAAGCCGGAGCCTTCTCTTATAACACGGGGGCGTTGAGATGTCCGGTGTGTGATGGGACAGGACAGATTTCACTGGATGTCCAGTTCCTGCCGGATGTGCAGATCTCCTGTCCGGACTGTCGTGGTTCCCGTTATTCAGGCACCGCAAAAAAGATCCGGCTGAAAAACAGTGCAGGGGAGCAGAGATCTCTCCCGGAACTGATGGATATGGAGGTAAACACCGCCCTGGAGTTCTGTGCCGGTATGAAACGGGTCCGTCCGAAGCTGGAGACTCTCCGGGATCTGGGATTGGGGTATCTGACACTGGGAGAGGAAACGCCGGGACTGTCCGGTGGAGAGGCACAGAGATTAAAGCTGGCATCGGAAATGGGCAGAAAGCAGGATGATTCTGTCTTTGTCTTCGATGAGCCGACGATCGGACTTCACCCGCAGGATGTGGAGACGCTTCTGGGTGTATTCCGTACACTGATCGACCATGGAGCAACGGTCATTGTGATCGAACATGACCTGGATGTGATCAGAAACGCGGATTATATCATCGATATGGGGCCGGAAGGCGGAGAAGAGGGAGGCAGGATTGTGGCGGAAGGCACTCCGGAAGCAATCAGAAATCACCCGGAAAGCGTGAC
Organism: uncultured Clostridia bacterium; assembly: GCA_946541285.1. Lineage (GTDB taxonomy): Bacteria > Bacillota > Clostridia > Peptostreptococcales > Anaerovoracaceae > RUG708. The sequence goes on along the minus strand of CAMNJG010000105.1, from coordinate 872 downwards.
GGGACGCTATCTGTAAGGATAAGAAAGAATTAAGCGCAGGCATGGGAAAAAGTCTTGACAGGTCTTTTTCTCCGGTGTACATTTCTAATATAGGCGAAGGCGTCTTTGAGAATCAGAACTCAAAGACGCCTTTTTCTTATATATAACACAATACTAAAAAAATATGGGTTATCAGTACCGGAAAACGTAAAAAAAGATATGAGAGATCCCCTGTCAAGGGCAGGGAATTAGATAATCGTGGAGGCGATCATACTATGGCTGCTTTTGAAAAAGTAAAATCCGGAATTCCGGAAATGGACGAAGCTTTAGATTATATCCGGCTCGGGGATAATGTCGTATGGAGAGTATCGGATCTGAAAGAATTCCAAATGTTTGTGGATCCTTATGTAGAACAGGCAAAAAAAGACGGACGGAATCTGATCTATTTCCGATTTGCCGGACATGAACCTCTTGTTGAGGATTGTCCAGAAGTTAAAAAATATGTGATCCCGCTTTCATACCATTTTGAAACTTTCACTGTAGAAATCCATAACATCATTGAAAAAGAAGGATATGATGCTTTTTATGTATTTGATTGTCTGTCTGAACTGCAGACAGCCTGGGCGACGGATCTGATGATGGGGAACTTTTTCAGAGTAACCTGTCCTTTTCTTTTCAGTCTGGACACTGTGGCTTTTTTTCCGATTATTCACAAAAAGCATTCTGTTAATGCGATCAATAAAATCAGCAATACCACACAACTTTTTCTGGATGTCTACTCAGACAAAAATAAAACCTTTGTCCGTCCTTCAAAAGTCTGGAACAGAGAATCCGAGACTATGTTCCTTCCTCATGTTTATGAAAAGGAAGAGGGCACCTTCCGTCCAGTCCTT
>CAMNJG010000104.1 GCA_946541285.1 uncultured Clostridia bacterium | reverse complement strand
CCGGCATCGTGAAGGAATACGTTCCGTCGCCGTTGTCCTTTACTTCAACCGTATTGCCGTCCTTATCCTTAACAGTGACAGTATCCGGTTCATAGCCTTCTTCCGGAGCAACCGTAATGGTCACCGTATCACCTTTCTTCGCCTTTTCCAGGCTGGCGGAAACACTGCCGTTGCTGGTCTGAGCCGGAGCGGTTACCTTGTAAGTCGGTGTGACAGAACCGCCGCCACCGCCGCTGGAGCCAGATCCTCCACTGGATGGTTTTTCTTCATTTGTCTTTTTAAAAACAACAGTGCTTCCGGATTTTGTCACCCATTCGTTCAGATCCGAACCATCGCCCTCGTAATAGTATGGCTGCGTCAGTGTTCCCTCCGCGGAATCCGAAACCAGTTCCGCTTTCAGAGCTTCATTGATTTCCGGCATTTTCCCTTTATTGGCGTTCAGATGATCCGCGAAATCCTGGCTGGATAACTCTTCCCGGCTCCTGGCATAAACCGTGTTTGGATGGGAGGAAACTTCCGCTCCGTTTCCGGCTTTTTCTTCTACTGCAGTATCATTGATTTTCTGTACAGCGTCGCTGTTCCAGAAGCATTCCTGTTCTACATTGATGCCCGCGCTGCGTCCGTTGAAGGCACCGACGTCGGTACAGTCTTTTTTCGCGATGACATCACCAGCTGAGTAACAATTGTAATGAATGCCTCCGGCCTGCCCGATGAATCCTCCGATATGAATCCGGTTGGTATAACCGGCATCTGCCGTCACATCTCCCAGGGCGTAACTGTTGATCGTCGCCACACGGTTATCCATGCCATAGAAGCCGCCGGCATAAACATGTCCCATATCCGTCCCGGCTTCCACCATGGTGTCCGCCCAGCTGTCCATCACCAGACCACGCATCGTCGACGCGATCAGTCCGCCGCCTCTGGCAAAGCTGTCCTGTGAATAGGACTTGACGGTGCCGACAGCACTGGTATTATCGACCACAAACCCGCTCTGGGCGAAACCGATCAGTACGCCTGCGTAATTCTGATACCGGGAAGAAACGTTGACCATCGCATCCTGGACATGCAGATTTTTCACATCTGCCAGCCTGCGACCGTCTATGGCTCCGTTGTCCGGGCAGTCCCCACTGATCAGGCCGAAAAGCCCCGCCAGGTACTGTGCGCGGATATCCTCCGTCGGCGTCTCCGCTGAACCGATCGTCAGACCGGTAATGGTATGGCCATCTCCATCGTAATGCCCTTCAAAAGGATACACACAGTACTGTTTTTCTCTGTCAATAACGGTCGTCCGAATGCCCCAGCCGATTGGGAGCCATTCTTTACTGCTGACATCAATGTCCGCAGTCTGCAGGAAATACACATCCTCCCAGCTGTTGTCTGCGTTCAGCGCCTCCGCGACATAGCGGAGCTGCTGCTCATTCTGGATCAGGTACGGGGCCTGCTCCGTACCGTTACCACCGGCAAACCTTCGGGCATCCGGAGCCGCGTAATCTGAAGTATCTCCATAGGTTGCCTTCTCAACGGCTTTCTGATACGCTTCTTCGTATGCAGTGCCACTGCTGGCCCCGAAAAGCACCTCTGCCGCTGTGACCTGATGATCCACCACCGTGATCCGGACTACACTACTCTGATCCTCCGAGCGTCCGAACCAGGTCCCGTCTCCCGGCATCAGTTCCGGTTCCGAAACAATCTCTACCGAAGGCTGAAGATAAGTCGCATCCATGTTTGTGTCACCAAAAGTCACCAGTTTTCCGGACGCATCATAAATCCAGTTTTTCAGCGCAGAACCTTCCAGGCTGAATTTTGCCAGATCCACCGGGAATTTTGCGAACCTGGTATTCAGGTTCTCCACAATCGTTTCGTAACCCGACATAGTATAGCCGTTGTTATCCTCCGCCAGTCCGCCGATATACGCGTCACCCTCATCGTTGACACCAGCCGGGACTTTCGTTCCGATCGCCGCTACCTCCGGAAGGATTTTTCCGTCCGCAGTCATTGTAGAGTCTTTGTTGTACCAGCAGCCATAAGTGCTGCCAGTACCGGTAATCCAGCCCGTCACAGCGCCATTGTAGACTGCGCCCAGACCGGTTCCGGTGTTGTTGCCCCTGCTGTAGCAGTTCGCCATGGACCCGCCATTGACCCCTACCAGGCCGCCAACCGATGGAGCACCTTCCGCACCGTTTTCACGGGAAACTTTTCCTTCCACATCTCCCAGTGTATAGCAATTCGCTGCCAGTCCGCGATTGTTCAGTGCCACCAGGCCTCCGGCTTCGGCAACAGCGCTGCCTTCCAGTACTTCCGCATAAACATCCACATCCGTCCAGCTGTTAATCAGCACCGCGCGGAGCATATACCCTGCAATGCCACCGACAAACTGATTTCCCTGACCAGCAGTCCCCTGAAGGATTCCAGATACGCTGACATTGTCGATTCTTGCCCCTTTACTTCCTGACTCAGATGCGCGACCATTTACAAAACCGGCCAATCCTCCCAGATAGAAGCTTCTGTCGGCTTTCAGATACACGGCTACATCCGTCAGTTTCAGGTTCCTGACAACCGCTTCCGTGTCCAGTACGCCAAAGAGTCCCATATACGGACTTTCCCTGTAGTCAATCTGACGCGGTTCCTCCGCGCTTCCTTCGGTCATGCCACTGATCTGATGCTCGTTTCCATCAAAAGTCCCGTTAAAAGCATAATCACTCCCGCCTACCGGCGTCCAGTTTTCACCGGAGATATCGATGTCCGCGCCCAGCTGAATATGGTAACCTTCGTAATCAATCCCATCTGTCAATGAAGCAGCGAAAGCTTTCATCTGCTCCCGGGTCATAATGACATACGGATCATTTTCTGTTCCGCTGCCGGAGTCAAAAATGGTGCTGTCCGGTTCTACGTTGACCCAGACGTCTCCGGTCGGCAATACTCTGTCACCGGTCAGTTCCCATTCCCGAAGCTGCAGGCCTTCCATGCCATAGGCGTCCATGAGCTTCGTCACTGCCTTCAAATTGGCATTCATGGTATCCGCAAAAGCCTGTGTATTCATCTCCGCTGCAGCCCGGACGTTTTCCGACTGAGCAAACACGGTGTCATTTGCCAGAGTACCAGTACCGGCCGGTACCAGATCAGCAGTTTCGGAGCTTTCATACTCACCTGTGGAAGCAACATACTTTTCTACTGTCAATGTAATGTCTCCCGAATAGTATCCGTAATCGCGAAGTGCTCCCGTATCCGGATAGATATACTCACTTCCAGATCTTATCATTCCGGAAGTCGTGTTATCTCCAAACAGCGCGCCAATCCATTTGTGAGCACTTCCTCCATTTCCGATGACCGCATTTCCGGAAACCGTAATGTTCCACGCTTTTCCCGCGAACATTGCCGAGATACCGCCAGCCATGCCACCGAAATTGGTGCTTTTCGGGGAAACGGCTTTTGTATTCCCGAAGCTGGCACAATTGATTACCTTGGCATTATTGCCGGAGGTCCCCAGGATTCCGCCGGCGTAGGCAGAATTATTGCCTCCTCTGGAGGATCCTTCAATACTGACATCTGTCCAGGAGTTGGTGATGACTGTAATGATATTCGCTCTGCCCACCAGACCGCCACAGAAAACCAGCTTCGCTCCTTCTGTTTCTGCTTTCACAGTTCCCTGGGCAGAACAGCTGTCCAGCCAGGTGCCCACACCAGCGTCACTGTTCTCTCCGCTGACGGTATCTCCTGCGATGGCACCGGCCCGGAGAACAGCATCTTCCGATCTGATCTCAATATCCACGCCGGTCAGATGGACATTCTTTACATTGGCCCTGCTGTCCAGAGTGGAAAACAGTCCCAGATTGGATTCGGACACAAGGTTTTCATCCCGGATGGTCAGACCTCTGACAGTATGACCCCGTCCATCGAAATTGCCGTTAAATATATTGTCCGTCCCGTTTTCTGCTCCGACCGGGTTCCACTGGGATCCGCTGAGATCCAGATCCGCGCCGAGTACCACATAAGAATCCTCATAAGAAGTTCCCGCGTCTACAGAAGCCGCGAAATCCCTCAGCTGATCAACGGTTTCGATCACGTAAGGATTCTTCTCAGTCCCTTCTCCGGAAGCAAAGAATGTGGAGTCCACTGCTTTTGACAATGCGTCCGTCACAGCTGTTTTCACACCCTGGCTGGATCTTGTAGCGCCGGACACACTGTCGATCCCGTTGACACCCACAATACTTTCACTGTTGGCCGACAGAATCGCCGTCAACAGTGAATCCACATTCCGGCTGTTCCAGTAGCTTTCCTCCTCATGGGAAGGACTGTTCAGTGCCGTCATCTTTCCGTCCTGAATCGTCAGGGTCACGGTCACTGCGCCGCCGAATCCCTGACCTGTTCCATCAAAAGTTCCGTCCTTATAATTGCCCGCAGCACCAGCGGTTACCGCCAAAACCGGCATCATGCTGATCATCATGGCCAGTGCCATCATCCAGGCCAGAGAACGTCTCCATTTCTTTTTTTCTCTCATCTTCTTTTCTCCTTAATCTGCTCATGACCAGCCTGCTCAGGCCAGTCGCCAGGTCTGTAAATAATTCATCTCACTCCTTTCTGATCACACCATTGACTGTCAGGAAAGCCAGGATCCTCCCATGACCGGATATGCATTTGGGACAAATAGAATTCTGTTTTTCGTCATGTTTGAAGAAACTAACTTCCACATTCACCTCACACTTTATTAGCCGAAAAAACACAAATAAGGAAGTGTGCGCAAATAACCTTTACAGTATGTACAGGTTATTCATATACAGTTCCTAAGTACTGATATTTCAACATTTTTCGGTTAACGAGCGTGCATTAATTAGCCATGTATAACCTCATTGTATCTTTTTTGCAGGCTAATTTCTATCCCCTGTCGCAAAAAACAGTGTCTCACTATACAAAAAAACGGACACTCTTTTTTCAGAGCCTCCGTTTTTCAGGATTGTATGTATTCACAACGATCAGGAATTGCCCGAAACCTCACAGTATCGTTTCCGCAGGATGACTTCATTCTGACAGAGAAAACGATGCCATTGAGGAGGCAGCAGTCCCTGATCCGCGAACGTCTGTTGGATGATCTGCTGCCTGAGTCACATTACCCCCGCAGCAGCATCTTCAAATGTCCTTTCAGCCGGATACCGACAACGATATTATTCATTCTGCCGCAGCAGGGACACACATGCGGATAGATGAAATAATGACAATCCTCTGGAATGAGCCGGGTATGGTACTGTTGATTAAGACATCTCCGGCAGATTCCGTCGCCATATTTTCTTTGAATGGTTTTCATACTGAACATTTTGGTTCCTCTTATCCGAATCACCCTGGACTGGCAGAAAACATTCCCGGCAAAGCGCAGTGCCCGTTTTTATATCGATGCAACGTTGACAGGACTTACTTCAACAATCTCATCATCAATGTTGCAATCTGCGCTCTCGTCGCGCTGCCCTGCGGCACGAGAGTCGTTTCTGTCATGCCGTTGATCAGTTCCGCGTTGACCGCCCAGGCCACGGCATCGGTCGCCCAGTCACTGACGGCGCTGCTGTCCGTAAATCCGCTCAGATCCGCTTTTCCGGAAACGTCCTGGCCTTTATACGCAGCGTAACGGCACAGGATCGCTGCCATCTGCTCTCTGGTGATGCTGTCGGCAGGTCCGAATTCTTCCGCGCTGTAGCCGTTGACGATGTCATTGGCTGC
>CAMNJG010000103.1 GCA_946541285.1 uncultured Clostridia bacterium | reverse complement strand
ACAAAGGAATGCGCGCCTGCTCCCAGTCCGAAATACGGCGCCATGGTCCAGTATTTCATATTATGGCGGCATCTTCTGCCGGGCCTGGCCGCGTTGGAAATCTCATAGTGCTCATAGCCCGCTTCGGATAAAACACGTAATGCTTCATAATACATCTCACGGTTCAGCTCATCGGGAATCTGCTCCACCTGGTCCTCACGGAACATGCGGTAAAGCGGCGTCCCTTCCTCGATCTGCAGACTGTAAAATGAGAGATGCTCCGGTTCCAGTTCCACCGCAGTCCGCAGGGTTTCCTGCCAGGAGCGCAGTGTCTGGCCCGGAAAGCCAAAGATCAGATCCAGACTGATATTGCGGAATCCGGCGGCCCGGGCTTCCCGGAAGCTCCGGATGGCTTCCCGGCGGTCGTGAATCCTTCCCAGGAAGGTCAGTTCTCCGTCATGAAAAGACTGTACTCCCAGGCTCAGGCGGTTGATGCCACCGGCCCGGTAGTGTTCCAGTCTTTCTCTGTTCAGGGTTCCCGGATTGGCTTCCATGGTAACTTCCGCGTCATCTGTCAGTGGAAGCAGCGGGATAAGTGCCGACAGATATGCCGGACTGACGGCGGAAGGTGTCCCTCCGCCGATAAAAAGCGTATCCGCCGGCAGAATGTCCTGAAAACTCTTTTCGGACAGCTGCTGTAACACTCTGCATTCCCGTTCCAGTGCCTGAAAATATGACTGAATCTGTGTTTCCGGGCAGCCCGGGAAGGAAAGAAAGTCGCAGTAAATGCATTTCCTGACGCAGAAGGGAATATGTATATAAATCCCCGCGCGCGGATTATTTGTCGTCATCATATTTCAGCACAGCAGTAAATGCTTCCTGCGGCACTTCGACCTTGCCGAACTGACGCATTCTCTTCTTTCCCTCCTTCTGTTTCTCCAGGAGTTTCTTTTTTCTGGAAATATCACCGCCGTAACATTTCGCCAGTACGTCTTTGCGCAGGGCTTTGACGGTCTCCCTGGCGATGACTTTGGTTCCGACTGCTGCCTGTACCGGGATTTCGAACTGATGGGACGGAATAATCTCCTTGAGCTTTTTGCAGACAAACCGTCCCCGGTCGTAGGCTTCGCTTTCGTGTACAATCATGGAGAACGCGTCCACAATCTCCTTATTTAAAAGAAGATCCAGTTTGACCAGCTTCGATGGTTCATAGCGGACAAATTCATAATCCAGCGATCCATAACCGCGGGTCCTGGATTTCAGCGCGTCAAAGAAATCATAGATGACTTCATTCAGCGGAATTTCATAATGCATATCCACGCGGGTCTCTGTCAGGTATTCCATCGACAGCATATTGCCCCGGCGCTTCTGGCACATGTCCATGATGGCACCAACATATTCATTCGGGATCATAATGTCCGCCTTGACAATCGGCTCTTCGATATGGTCCACTTCAGTCAGCGGCGGCAGATTGGAAGGATTCTGGATCATCAACTCCGTTCCGTCCGTTTTGACCACTTTATAAATAACGCTCGGCGAAGTCGTGATGACCCCCAGTTCGAACTCGCGTTCCAGCCGCTCAACGACAATTTCCATATGCAGCAGTCCCAGGAAACCGCAGCGGAAGCCAAATCCGAGAGCAGCGGAATTTTCCGGCTCAAACACCAGGGATGCGTCATTGACCTGCAGTTTTTCCAGCGCGTCCTTTACGTTATCATACTTGTCGTCCGGTCCCGGATAGATTCCGCAGTAGACCATCGGCCGCACCTGCCGGTAACCCGGAAGCGGTTCATCGGACGGGTTGTCTGCCAGTGTGACCGTATCGCCGACTCTGGCGTCACGGACCGATTTGATGCTCCCCGTAATATACCCTACTTCCCCGGAGCGCAGTTCTTCAACAGGCACCGGATCCGGCGCAAATACACCGACTTCTGTCACTTCGTAATCGGCTCCGGTTTCCATCAGGCGGATCCTGTCTCCCTTTCTGACCCTGCCGTCAAAAACCCTGGAATAGACAATGACCCCCTTGTAATTATCATAAAAGGAATCAAAGATCAGCGCTCTCAGCTTCGCGTCCGGATTTCCCTCCGGAGCCGGGATATTCTTTACGATATCCTCCAGTACCGCTCCGATATTGATACCTTCCTTCGCGGAAATGCGGGGCGCCCCGGCTGCCTCCAGTCCGATGACATCCTCGATTTCCTGCTCTACTTCATCCGGATGGGCACTCGGGAGGTCGATTTTATTGATCACCGGCCGGACTTCCAGATCTTCGTCCAGCGCGAGATATACATTGCCGAGCGTCTGCGCTTCCACTCCCTGTGTCGCGTCTACGACGAGGACGGCACCTTCGCACGCCGCAAGACTCCGGGAAACTTCATAGGTAAAATCCACATGTCCCGGTGTGTCGATCAGATTGAGGACATACGTATTGCCATCCTCAGCCTGATAATGCAGTCTCCTTGTCTGCAGCTTGATGGTAATCCCCCGCTCTCTTTCCAGGTCCATGGTATCCAGCAGCTGCTCCTTCATATCCCTCTCTGCCACCAGTCCGGTCGCTTCGATCAGGCGGTCTGCCAGCGTGGATTTCCCATGGTCAATATGAGCGATGATACTGAAATTTCTGATATATTTCTGATAATCTGTATGCATTCATACACCTTTCCCGTGAAAATTCGATGTTTTATACGGTACCCGCAAATAAGCCCCCCGGCAGTGGAGGGCAGATAGTATGATTATATCATACTTAAACCATGAATTGTAACATTCGATCATATTTCGAAGCATAAATGAAATTTCTGCTTGCGCGGAAAAGTTCCCTGTAGTATAATTTGACAGAATATTGCGAAAGTGGGGTGAAATCAATGGCAAATATTAAATCAGCTAAAAAAAGAATCACTGTAATCGAGCACAAAACAGCTCAGAACAGAAGAGTCAAAGAGCATCTGAAAGACGCGCTCAAGGATTTTGAAGCCGCAATTGCAAAGGGCGATCTGGAAGCTGCGGAGCAGAAGCTCAGATTCGCTGAAAAGAAGCTTAAGAAAGCTGCGACCAAGAACGTCATTCATAAGAACGCAGCTTCCAGAAGAGTATCCAATCTCTACAAAAAGCTGAACAAGGCGAAGGCTGAATAATCTCACCCGTCCCACAAAAACGCAAAACGATGTATAAGTTCAATACATCAGAACGAAGGGTATGTGTCTCGCCCTTCGTTTTTTTATGCGTATAGCTGTGTGATTTTTAATTGTTGATTTTTAGAGTGATTCAGATTATACTATTTATAGGGAATTCTGGAAGTATCGATTCCTGTGTTAAAGTGGTACAAGTAGCCTGAGTCACATCAGGTAGAGGGTGAGTGGCTCACCCACGGGAATACAAGCTATGCGATGAAGTATGGATTGCTCCCGAAATGTTTGAAAAATCAACATATATCTCAAACACAGCCATGCGTATCCATCTGCATTGTAGAAAAACAGCCGCCGGAAGAATCAGACAATTCTCCGGCGGCTGTTTTTCTGTCAGTCCGCAAACTTGCTGTTATGGATACTGACCACACTGATCACAGCTGCCGCGACGCTGACCGCAGCGGCGACACTGCTCAGGATCAGTGATACGATGGAAAGTGCTTTCATCAGATCACCTCCGGTATCTCAAAACGATCATCTCACAGGCCAGGACTGTTAACCCGGCCACGGTACATCTCTGTTATGTCTATATTATAACAAAAAAAACACAGGATGGGACGAAATCCCCAAAAAAACGGATCTGAATAGATTCCATATTACTGCATCGCCAGTACCGCCAGCGCCTCCAGCGGAACCGTCGTATCCAGCATCCGTTCGTCTGCTTCAAACTTCCCGTGATGCAGACCATAGTTCTCCCTGTCTTCATATCCGGAACCGGCGAAAAAATAAACCGAAGGCACCTGTTTCGCGAAAAATGAAAAATCATCAACACTCATCATCGCCTGATTCATCATCACCACCCGTTCCGGTCCCAGGAGTTCCGTCGCTGTTTTTTTCAGCAGGTCCGTCATCTCCTGATCATTCAGGAGCGCGATATATCCGGGACGGAATGTTACCTCCGCACTGGCGCCGTAGGACGCAGCCACACCTTCCGCGACGCGGACCAGACGCTTCATGGCCTGATCCCTTACTTCCGGAGAAACCGTACGCATCGTACCGGACAGAAACGCTTCGTCGCAGACGACATTTCCGGCACTTCCCGCGTGAAATACTCCGATGGTAATCACGCATGGCTCAAACGCGTTGATATTCCGGCTCAGGATGCTCTGCACAGCGGTCACGACAGCAGAAGCGGCGACGATCGCGTCCGTGCCTGTCTCCGGATACGCTCCATGCGCACTCTTTCCTCTGATCCGGATATCAAACATATCCGAAGAAGCTCTCGTGTAACCGTACTTCACGCCGACGGTTCCCGCCACCATGGAAGGGTCGCAGTGGAACGCCGCCATACAGTCTACATGAGGATGCTCCAGCGCCCCTGCTTCAATCATCCTCCGGGCACCGCCATCGGTTTCCTCCGCCGGCTGAAAAAACAGTTTGACCGGAGCCGTGAGCAGTCCCCGGACCTCCGGATCCGAGAGCAGCATTGCCGCCCCCGCCAGTGACGCTGTATGGATATCGTGACCACAGGCATGCATGATTCCCGGATGCGCGGAACGAAACTCCAGATCACACTCTTCCCGGATCGGAAGCGCGTCAATATCCGCGCGCAGTCCGACGCACCGTCCACCGGCCCGCGGCACATCCAGCACCGCGGTCAGTCCGGTCTCCAGCGGACGCTCTACACGATATCCCAGTTCCTGCATCAGATCGCAGAGATACGCGGTAGTCTCTGTTTCCTGATCGCCGGTCTCAGGATAACGGTGGAGATGACGGCGGATTTCCAGGATCCGTTCCCTGTATTTCGGATAAAGGGAACGGATCAGCTGATTATCAGGTTTCATCGCTGTTCCATTTCTTCAACATTCGGCTGACGCAGAATTTTCGCTGTCGTCGAACGGATAAAATCATGATCACGCACCAGGACTTCTTTGACACGTTTATAAGAAACCAGTGTCATATTGGCCTCGTTGATCATTTCTTTCACGCACCTGTAGATTTCATCCGTGTCTGCCTCATGTCCGTAATACTCATTAATATATTCCAGATCCGGATACACCTGGCAGGCGACCACTTCTTCTCCACGCCGTTTCGCCGGATAAATCATGCACTCACTGACACACGACAGACGATTGATGACTTCTTCGATCTCTTCCGGATAGATATTCTTGCCGGTTTTAGTGACAATCATATTTTTGTAACGTCCGGACAGATACAGCCATCCACCCGGATCAAAAAAGCCCAGATCCCCTGTTTCAAACCAGCCGTCATGCATAACAGATTCGGTTTCTTCCGGCATATTGTAATAGCCCATCATGACATTCGGGCCTTTAAAGAAAATTTTTCCGATGCCATCTTCGTCCGGATCCTCAATTTTAACCTGTCCCCCGGCAACAGCCAGACCGACCGATCCCGCTTTTTCATAACGTTCCTGCGCTTTCTGCGGAGTCCCGGAGACCAGCGGTGTACACTCTGTCAGACCATAGCCCTGCAGCACGATCACACCCATATCCTCAAAATCACGGATGACGACCGGTGACACGGACGCGGCCCCGATGATAAACATACGGATATTGCCGCCCAGCTGCTTCAGTACTGTCCTGAACAGCTTCCGGCGGAAATCCAGCCCGACGACACGGAGTTTCCTGCTGACCGAAAA
>CAMNJG010000102.1 GCA_946541285.1 uncultured Clostridia bacterium | reverse complement strand
TATACTTCGGCAGCCTGCATCATTAAGTCCGACGGGGACTTAATGAGCAGACACTCATTACAGTAAACCAGCAATGGCCTGATCGATTTTGTCCATATTTTCTGTCGGTTCAAAGCGGGAAACAACATTGCCTTCCCGGTCAACCAGGAACTTGGTAAAATTCCATTTGATATCAGGGTTGTTTTTATAATCTTTGTCGATCTTTTTCAACATCGCGGACATCGCCAGGGCTTTCGGCCCCTTTCCGAATCCGCTGAATCCCTGCTGGGATTTCAGATAGGTATATAACGGAAGTTCATTTTCACCGTTGACATCGGATTTTTTCATCTGCGGGAATTCCGTGCCGTAATGCAGGGTGCAGAATTCGTGGATTTCTTCATCTGTACCTGGTGTCTGGCCGGCAAACTGATTGCACGGGATGTCCAGGATCTCCAGTCCCTGTTCATGGTATTTTTCATACATTTCCTCGATGTCTTTATATTGAGGTGTGAATCCGCAGCCAGTGGCGGTATTGACAATCAGCAGGACTTTTCCTCTGAAATCCGCGAGAGAAACTTCGCCGCCCTGAGTATCAGGTACCGTATAATCGTAAATGGACATAAGTATCTTCCTTTCCGGCTCCCGGTTGGTCCGGAGCCTGTCAGTGATTGGTAAACAATTCAGGAATTTGCTGATATATATATTTACCCATCTGCCGGATATGAAACAATTTTTCTGGAAAATCACGCGTTTGTCGAAAAAAATCATGAAAATGGTTACTGCCCAGTAAGTGCCAGTATTTCGGATAATTAGTCTCTGCTCAAAATGGTGTGCGGAGCAATCCGGGACTTCATTCCGGGCAGCGTATTTGTTTCAGTTGCCGGATACGGAACTGCAGGTCCTGAAAAATATTCAGAAAAAAATGTTTTATTCTGTCGGGAACTGGTTATAAAATAAAAGTAGTAAGTTCGCGCTAACTACTTTGGAAAGGAACTTGATTTATGATTCTGGAAGAGTTTGATCCGGATCGAACCGCCATTGTAGAACCGCCAAAGGGATTTCTGCCTGATGGACCGTTTCCTGATACAGCCGTCAGTTGCTTTACACAGGGAATGCTTCATACATTGCTTGTCGAAATCTGTGGCGGTGACGGCCGGCCGGCAACATATACTTCAGGAATAGGCAGCCCGGTTTATTTCAGTATATATAAAGGAAAAAAACTGGCTGTTTTCCGTTCCCCTGTCGGTGCGCCCGCGTGCGCTGCTGTTCTGGAAGATATCTACGCCATGGGCATCGGAAAAGTCGTCCTTTTTGGAACCTGTGGGGTTCTGGACCGGAACATTCCGGATGGTTCCGTGATCATCCCGGACAGTGCCATACGCGATGAAGGAACCAGCTATCATTATGCGCCTCCATCGGATGAGATCGTACTGACACAGAAATACAGGGACAGGTTCATATCACTTCTGGAGCAGAGCGGGATCCCTCATACCTCCGGGAAAGTCTGGACAACAGACGCGATTTACCGGGAAACCCGCGCGAAAGCAGCAAGACGCCGGCAGCAGGGCTGTATCTGTGTCGATATGGAATGCTCCGCGCTGGCGGCAGTGTCGCAGTTCCGGGAGAAAGAACTGTTTCAGTTTTTTTATGCCGCCGATAATCTCGACGCGGATACCTGGGAACCCCGCAGTCTTTCTTCTCAGAGAAAGAAATCCAGAAAAAAGAAAATCGCGCAGCTTGCTCTGGAACTGGCAGCGGATATTTCTTTATACGAAGAGTGAAACAGACGCAGTCAGGAAACAGAAACGATTGGGAACAACATTTGCATACTTTGGTATATGACTGGAGAAAATTTTATTTACGTTTTCGTTAAAAAAATCGAAATCTGTATAAAATTCCGGAAAAAGCTTGAGTGATCACTGTACATATAATTGACACTCGAAAACAAATGTGCTATCATGCAATTGTTGTTAGACAAAGTACTGTTCCGGTTCCGGAACAGCCTGTCTAAAAATTAATGGCTTATATGCGACATATAAGAAAGGAGTCTATTATTATGAAACCATTCTGGTGGTGGACACAGGAACAGATCGATTTTTACAATGAATTAGGTGATTTCTTTAAATCAATTGCACCGGAAGAATACCGCACTCGTTATACAAGAGAATTCCCGTTCGAACTCTTTGAGAAGATCGGTGAAAAAGGTTATCTCGGCGCTGCAATCGACAAAGAGTATGGCGGACTTGGTCTCGGCTGCACCGGTTCCTGCATGCTCGCTGAACAGGCTCACTTCATTTCACCAGGTTTAGGCCGTGTACTCGTTGGTAACATGAACGGCGGTCTCCGTCAGATCATCGAAGAAGGTAACGAAGCTCAGAAGAAAAAGTTCCTCCCGGGCATCGCTGCTGGTGAAACAGGCGCTGTAGTTATCACGGAAGTTTCCGCTGGTACAGACGCTGCCGGTGTTGCTCTGACTGCAGAAAAGCAGGGCAGCAAGTACATCCTGAATGGACGTAAGAGATTTATCGTAGGCGCAGGTGTTGCAGACAGATTCTTCATCTATGCACGTACTTCCAACGATCCTGAAATGATCAAGAAGCATAAGCACCTCACTGCGTTCATCGTAAAGAGAAGCGAAGTTTCCGGTATCACAACTGAAAAGATCAACGAAATCCTCGCGTTCGAAAACGTACAGAACGGTTCCCTCATCTTCGATAACGTAGAAATCGACGAAGCGGATCGTATCGGTGAAGAAGGTCAGGGCTTCAAGATCATGATGAATGGTCTGAACTTCGAAAGAACCAACATCTCCGCTACTACAATCGGCTGGCACAGAGCAATGCTGAACTACATCATTCCTTATTCCGAAAGAAGAATCCAGTTCGGCAGACCGACTCTCGACCAGAAGCCTAACCAGGATAAGATCGCTCATATCATGGAAAGACTGCTCCTGCTCAGAGACTCTGTATATGTAACAGCTAAGAAGTGGGATCTCGAAGAAAACATCATCATCGACGCATCCGTACTGAAGGCAGTTTCCGCAGCAATGGCTCTCGAATCCGCTATGGAAGCTACTCAGGTTATGGGCGGCGACGGTATCAATGACTTCTACCCAATCAAGAACCTGTTCGAAGTTGCGAAGACTGAGCACATCGCAGGTGGTACAGTAGAAGCTTGCGAAATGACTCTCTACAAGCAGATCTTCAAGCAGATGCCGGAAGACATCCAGTGGATCCGCAGAGAGATCGATCCGGTTTGCGGAGCTCCTGTTCCAGTTTACACTCCAGTTGAGAAGAAAGAAGCTCTCTCCGCTGATACTCTCCTCGACGTACTGGCTGAAAACTACAGAGTTAACCAGGGTCTCGATATGACAATCGCTGATATCCAGGATTACATCGACGCTGACGCTGATGCAGTTGTTGCTGCGATCGAAGGTCTCGTTGCTGATGGTCTGGCTGTAGCTCACGTTAATAAGAAGACTGGTAAGCCTGATATGGCAAGAGCTTCTTATGCTGGTCTCTCCAAGGCTCATCCAAACGAATACTATCAGTACTGGAAAGAACATATCGACAAGGATCCAAGAAGACACTAATTCTGGTCTTTACAATCGATTATCCTGTGTCCATCATGACACAGCCAGAGCCGCTGCATTTGCAGCGGCTCTTTTTTTCGTATGAAAATCCCGCTCCGGAATGTATGTTCCTGAAGCGGGAAGAAACGGTGATATTCTGTGTATCTGGGATTTTTCCTACATACGGGCCAGGCGGACGATCCTGCCGCCCATCGGGAACTGCAGCAGTTCTTCTTTTGTAAAACAGCGCAGCCGGAGAATCAGCCAGCCGTAGATGAGGATCGCGGCGATAATGGAGATCCCCAGTGGGAGGACGACATTCCCCCCAAGAACCCGGTGCAGCAGGTGGTAGAGACACCAGGCGGCCACGCCCATGACAGCTGCCGCCAGCGCCGGCAAAAAGAATGTACGTTTCCAGTCCCACCGCTGTTTCAGAATGACCGAAATCGATCTCATGTTCATGGCACAGACGATCAGCGGGAAGGAAACATTGCCGATAATCAGGGCGTAGACTCCCAGAGAAGTCCATTTCAGCAGAATGATGATCAGGATAATATGGATCACCAGCGAGATGGCAGAATGAATCACCGGAACCCGCATATGGCTGCTTCCCTGAAGGATCGACATCGTGATGGTCGAAAGTGCGTAAAATACGACAGCGGACGATCCTGTCAGCATCAGCATGGCGGACATCTCACGGTAATCGACCAGCCGCGGGAACAGGACCGTTACTACAGGCAGACCCAGGACGGCCAGCCCGACAGCCGAAGGAATGGCAATTGCCATATTGAATTTCACGACCGTATTGATCTTGGAATTCGCTTCCTCATATTTCCCGACGATATACGCAGCGGCGATCGCTGGAAGAGTGGACGCGGCCATTGCCGTCGCGATGGCAACCGGGAGATTCACCAGCTGGATGTACTGTGTATGGTATACACCCTGCTGTGACGCAGTGACAGCATCGCTGACACCACTGGCCTTCATGATATTGCCAAAGATCAGGTCATCGATGGTATTTCCAATCTGATAGATGGTCTGGCTCAGGATAATCGGAATGACTGTCAGGATCACCGCTTTATAGATGACGGCACTGGTGTCTTTTGCGTGGTGGTCCTCCAGACTTCCTTTGCTGAGGGTGTTCCAGCGGGTGATCGTCAGGATGACAAAGAAAACCAGCGCGGTAGCGGCTCCGGACAGGGTGCCCAGTGTACCGCCTGCCGCAGCCCAGGAATGGACGCTGTCGCTTCCGGCATAGATCTGTGACAGGCCGTAAGCAGCCGCGATACTCACAATTGCGTTGATGATCTGTTCAAATATCTGCGACGCGGCAGTCGGGCGCATGTCCCCGTGCCCCTGGAAAAATCCCCGGAATACTCCGAGAAGGGCAACGACAAATGCGGTAGGCGCCAGGACACGGAGCGGCCTGGACAGTCCTTCCCTGGCATACAGTTCTTCCAGGAAGGCAGACCCGAACCAGAGAAGGGCACAGGCCAGGGATCCCGCGACAAGCGCGAAAATCAGTGTCCGGGTAAAGACACGCAGTTTGTTATTGTACTGTTCCTGCGCGATTTTTTCAGAAATCAGCTTCGATACAGCCTGCGGAAGGCTGTAGGAAGAAAGTGTCAGCGCGATATTGTATATCCCGAATGCTACGGAATAGATACCGTTGCCCTGATCGCCAAGGATGTTGGCCATAGGGATTCTGTAAAGAAAACCGATGATTTTCGTGATGATGCCTGCCAGCGCGAGGATGCTTCCCTGCACAAACAGGCTCTTTTTCTGCGACTCGCTCATGCTGTCGCTTCCTCACAGCGCAGGATCACAACACTTCTTTCCTGTTTGCCAGTTTCGATTTCGAGGCTGCTGTCATCGCTGAGGATAACAGGACGGTCTGTAATCTGATCGGTGAAGGCGGTTACTTCAGAGATTTCATTGTATCCATGATTTCCCCAGCGGTAATGCATCGGAACGGTGATGACCGGGTCGATCGCTTTCATCAGTTCGGAGGCCTGTGGCCCGTCGATGGTATAGAAACCGCCCACGGGAATCAGCGCGGCATCCAGTCCCTTCAGGGATTCCAGTGTTTCCTTGCTGAGGCTTTCTCCGATATCACCGAAGTGGGCCACCTTGGTCCCGTTCGCTTCAAAAATGGTGATTTTATTGGCGCCGCGCAGTGCTCCCTGTCTGTCATCATGCCAGCAGTCAATCGTATGGATGACGAAAGGACTGTCCCCGGTTT
>CAMNJG010000101.1 GCA_946541285.1 uncultured Clostridia bacterium | reverse complement strand
GGTACCTGTTCACTCTTAACATAATATAGACAAGATACTTTCTATTCTGTCGAAGCAGCCGCGGCCATCGGCTGCTTTTTTCGTGCGCTCTGTGATATCCGGCACAGGGTTTTCCTTTTTCTGTCTGATTCACGCTGGAAAATCATAAAGAATATGATATAATGCAGTGCATAGCGCAAAAAGGAGTATCCCGGTCCGGGACGGGCTGTACAGTGCCCCAGAAGCGGGATGGTTCTGCCTGCGTACGCCAGGCTTTTCCTGAGATCCCCGGACGGGGCATGAAGCGGAATCGGTAGTATTTTTAAAGGAGATTATGGAAATATGAGCGAATATGTAAAACTGGGCCAGTATATCGGACTCAATGTAAAAAAACCGGAAGTCATCGTGACAGAAGAAGAACTGGAAGAAGGCTACCGGAAACGCCAGCGCACTTTCGCGAAGAGCATCGCGGTTACGGACAGACCGGTCAGAGAAGGCGACATCGCGACGATTGACTTTACCGGTTATCTCGACGGAGAGCCGTTTGAAGGCGGCGCGGATACCAATTATCCTCTGGAAATCGGGACCCATACCTTTATCCCGGGCTTCGAAGAACAGCTGGTAGGCGCCGAAATCGGCCAGGAAGTCGATGTCAATGTGACTTTCCCGGAAGGCTACGCGGCACAGAACCTCGCCGGCAAAGACGTTCTTTTCAAGGTAAAGATCAATGCCATCACAGAGCAGGAATTCCCGCCGCTTGGCGAAACGGTCAAGAAGGAAGTCCGGGACAGCCTGGAGATGTTCCGCAGACGGGAAGTCGAGGATATGTATGAAAATATGCTGGCGGACGCGGTCGTTGCCAATTCCGAAGTCACCATTCCGGACGGCATGCTCGACCAGGAGCTGGAAGACCTGATGAACCGCTGGAAGACCGCTCTGACCAGACAGGGCATCGAGCCGAACGCGTATTTCCAGGCGACCGGCATCTCCGAAGACCAGATCAAAGCCCAGTATCATGACCAGGCTGTCGCCAGAGCCAAGTCCAGACTGGTACTGGAAGCCATCGCGGAAAAAGAGCATCTCGAAGCGACCAAACCGGCGATCGAAATGTACCTGGGTGAGATGGCGATCGAATACGGACTGTCCGTAGAGGAAGTCAGAAAAGCCCTGACGCAGAAGCATATGGACGCGATCGAATCGGATGTCCGCATCCGGAAAGTGCTTCAGATGCTGAAGGCAAAAGCAAATCCACAGGAGTAAAGTATATACAGAAGAACCATGGAGGTGGTTCGGGAAGATGGCAGAAGACAGGAAAACATTTTATATCACGACCCCGATCTACTATCCCAGCGCGGATCTGCACATCGGGCATACCTATTGTACGGTTATGGCAGATGCCATGGCCAGGTTCAAGCGTCTGCAGGGATACGATGTAAGATTCCAGACCGGGACCGATGAACACGGCGAAAAGATCCAGAAGATCGCGGAGAAAAACGGGATTTCCCCGCAGGAATATGTCGATCAGGTGGTCGGCAGGATCCGGAAACTCTGGGATACGATGGAGATTTCCTACGACGATTTTATCAGGACAACAGAACCACGTCATATGAAACGTGTCCAGGATATTTTCATGAAGATGCATGAAAAGGGAGACATTTATAAAGGACAGTATGAAGGCATGTACTGTATCCCGTGTGAATCCTACTGGACAAAGACACAGGCGCCGGACGATATCTGCCCGGACTGCGGACGCCCGCTGAAGGCGATGAAAGAAGACGCCTGGTTCTTTAAACTTTCCAAATACCAGGATCAGATCCTGGATCTGCTGGAAAACACCGATTTCCTGCAGCCGGTCACCGCGCGTAACGAAATGATCAATTTCGTGAAGCAGGGACTGGAGGATCTGAACGTTTCCCGCTCCTCCTTCGACTGGGGGATCCCGGTACCGATCGCGGAGAACCACGTCCTGTACGTGTGGCTGGACGCGCTGACGAACTATGTGACGACGCTGGGGTATCCGGACGAGGACGCGCCGGAATTTCAGAAATACTGGCCGGCGATCCATCTCGTGGGCAAGGAAATCGTCCGTTTCCATTCCATCATCTGGCCGGGCATCCTGATGTCACTGGGCGCTCCGCTGCCGGAGCATGTCATGGGACACGGATGGATCCTGCTGGAAGGCGGCAAGATGTCCAAATCCAGGGGCAACATCGTCGATCCGGTAAAGCTGATCGAACGGTACGGCATCGATGCCCTGAAGTATTTCCTGCTCCGGGAGTACACCTTCGGGCAGGACGGCCTGTATACCAATGAAGTCATGCTGAACCGGCTGAATTATGACCTCGCAAACGACCTGGGCAACCTGGTCAGCCGGACTACGGCCATGATTGAGAAATACTGCGGCGCTGTCGTGCCGGAAGCGGGACCGGAAGAAGGACCGGATCACGATCTGATTGAGATGGGAACGACCACCGCGGACAGAGTCGCAGAGCATATGGACCAGTTTGCGTTCCACCTGGCGCTGGAGGAAATCTGGAAATTTATCCGCCGTACCAATAAGTACATTGATGAAACGGAGCCATGGGTACTCGCCCGCGATGAAGCGGACCGGAAGAGACTGGATACCGTCATGCACAATCTGGCAGAATCCCTGCGGATCATTTCCGTGCTCGTCAGTCCGTTTATCTGTCATACTTCGGAGGAAATCCGGAAACAGATCGGCGTGGCAGAGGAACCGGTACGCTGGGAAGACACGCTCCGCTTTGACCTGATGGGCGGCAAAACCGTAAAACGCGGAGAAGCGATTTTCCCGAGACTCGATATCGAGAAGGAACTGGCGGAGCTGGAGGAAATGCAGCAGAAGCAGATGGCAGAGGCCAAGGCCAAAGCCGCGCTGGAAGCAGAGGCGCAGGGCACCCAGGCGGCGCCGGTTTCTTCCGCAAAAGAGGCTGAGCCGCAGGCACCGGCAAAGGAAGCCATCACCATCGACGATTTCGATAAAGTCGAACTGAAAGTCGGCGAAATCCTTTCCTGCAAAAAACATCCGAAAGCGGACAGACTCCTGATATCACAGGTAAAGATCGGAGAGGAAACCCGCCAGATCGTGTCCGGTGTGGCATCGTGCCACACGCCGGAGGAAATGACCGGAAAGCATGTCGTCGTCGTGACGAATCTCAAACCGGCAAAGCTCCGGGGGGAACGTTCCGAAGGAATGATTCTTTTCGCCACGAATGAAGGGCGGTACGAATTTGTCACAGCGGACGCGCCGGACGGCTGTGAAGTGAGATAAAAGAGCGAGGGCTGCTTTCCGGCAGCCCTTTTTTACAGGATGGAACAGATCTTTTATAAACAGGGAGGCGACAAGATGATTTTTGATTCTCACGCGCATATGGACACCGAAGAATTTAATGAAGACCGCGCGGAAGTCCTGGAACGAATCCACAGCGGAAAAATATCCTATGTCCTGAATCCGGGAGTGGATCTGACCAGCTCCCGGGATGCTGTGAAACTGGCGGAGGAGTATCCGTGGATCTACGCGGCAGTAGCGTATCACCCTCATGAGACACGGCATCTCAGTCTCGATATCCTCGATGAAATCGAAGCACTGGCGGCGCATCCGAAAGTAAAGGCCATCGGGGAGATCGGACTCGATTACTACTGGGACCACTCCCCGCGGGACCTGCAGCAGTTCTGGTTCCGTCAGCAGATCCGGCTGGCGGAGAAACTGGAGATGCCGATCATCATCCATGACCGGGAAGCCCACGGCGATATTTATCAGATTTTGATGGAAGAAAGCGCTTTTGATAAGATTAAAGTACTGTTCCACTGCTACTCCGGCAGCGCAGAATTCGCGAAGCAGCTGCGGGAAAAGGACTGCTATTTCTCCATTGCCGGTCCGGTGACGTATAAAAACAATAAAAAGGCGGCGGGGATCCTGGCGGAGATTCCGCTGGACCGCATGCTCGTGGAAACCGATGCTCCGTTCCTGACACCGGAGCCCTTCCGCGGGAAGCGGAACGATCCTTCCTATATCGATCATACCGTACAGAAAGTCGCGGAACTGAAAGGCCTTTCCTTCGAGGAAGTCGCGGCAGTGACCAGCGAAAACGCGAAGCGCTTCTTTGGGATTGAGGAATGAAACCGCAGCGTCAGGGCGTGGCGTTGACGCCGCTTGCCAGGGAAGTCGCGGAAAAAATCCGCGCGTATGAGATGATTACTCCCGGAGACAGGGTGGTCGTCGGATTATCGGGAGGTCCCGATTCGGTCTGCCTGATCAGCCTCCTGGCGGAGTTGCGTGAAATCCTGGGAATCCGTTCCCTGCACGCGGTGCATGTCAACCATGGACTGCGGGGGGAAGAAAGCGACGCGGACCAGGCTTACGCGGAGCATATCGCCGAAATGGCGGGAGCGAGTTTTGACACGGTATTCTGTGATATCCGCCGTCTGGCGAAAGAGCAGCGTCTGGGAGAAGAAGAAGCAGGGCGGAAACTGCGTTATGAAACCTTTGAACAGTACCGGCAGCGGTATGGCGCGCAGCGGATCGCGGTAGCACACAACCGGAATGACCAGGCGGAAACTGTCCTGATGCGTCTGCTGAGAGGTACCGGAGTGCGCGGACTTTCCGGAATCAGCCGGATCCGTGACGACGGGATTGTGATCCGTCCGCTGCTGGATACTTCCCGTGAGGAAATCGAAGCGTACTGCAGGGCGCGTGGACTGTCACCGAGGACAGACCGCACGAACCTTCAGCCGGTCTATACCCGGAACCGGCTCCGGCTGGAACTCATCCCGCAGCTGGAACGGGATTATAACCCGCGGCTGCAGGAAGCTCTTGTCCGGCTGGCGGACCAGGCCGCGGAAGCGGATGAGTTTATCCGCGAAAACGCGCTGGCCTATCTCCGGGGGAGCGGCCGGGCGGGCGGGACACCCCGCTGGAAACCGGAGGAAGCCTCCCTGGAGCCGGACGGCTTTGAGAATCTCCATAAAGCGGTGGCGGACCGGGTGATTCTTGAAATCCTGGAAGCGACCGGCGCGGCGGCCAATGTAACAGCGGACCTGTTCCACCGGGTCCGTCAGCTGATATTGACCGGAGCGGAACCGGCGGAGACGGATCTGACCGGCAATGCGTATGTCCGGAAAATGTACGGAAAACTCTGGTTCCTCCGTCGGGACCAGTATGACACCCGGAAACTGGAGGCACCTGTACCGCTGCCTCTGACGCGGCTGGAAAAAGAGGGCATGGCGGAACTGGAACTGGGCGCAGTTCGGCTCCGGCTTTCCCTGCACCGGTCAGTGTCAGGAAACTCCGCGAACCGGCGCTCCGGGAGAGGAACTGGACGGGCAGCCCTGGATCTTGACCGGATCGTGGCAGAAGGTCTGCCTGTATTCCGGAACCGGCGGCCGGGGGACCGCTTCCGTCCCATTGGCATGAAAGGACGGAAAAAACTGCAGGACTACTTTACCGACCGGAAAATCCCCCGGCAGGAACGGGATGCCGTCCTCCTCCTTGCCAGGGGGCATGACATTTTCCTGGCGGGGAGAGAAGTGGGCGCGGACGGGGCGGTTACCGCGGAAACCCGTCGGATCCTGATGATTGAAGAACTGGAACCTTGAGCTGTGAAGTACCCGCCGTGTCGCCGAAATTGCGGAACATGGGATTTTGGTTTGAATAATGGCAGACAGTATGATAAAATGGGAAGTCAACAACTGCCTGAGGATCTGCGCAGGTTCTTTTCATGCAATCCTTTCACCGGCAGTGTTTTTCAGCGAAAATGACGGAACCGGCAGAAACGGCTGATTCCGGAAGGATAAACAGTAACCGCCCGCTCAGGAACTGTACGCAGATAACCGTTACCGTTCTCTGGCGGGAGTT
>CAMNJG010000100.1 GCA_946541285.1 uncultured Clostridia bacterium | reverse complement strand
TAAGGATCGTTTTCACAGGATATTGCTCACAGCAACAGATTGATGTAGAATAAATGATGTATGGATTGCTGAAATCCATTATTTTTTTAACAGTACCGGATCATGAGTTCCCGGTGGAGCTCATGGAGAGGAAATGATCACGGAAATGCTGAATTTTACAGGAGGATTGACAGCAATTATCTCAGAGATGTCTGTCAGATACCTCAGGATTTCCGTCAGAAAAAGATTTGGAAACGGCAGGAGAACGGAAAACAGAGTCAGTGTTTTCTTAAGGAGGAGCATGTTGGAATTCGGATTCAAAAGTGATACTGGAAAAGTCAGGAGTATCAATCAGGATGCTTTTTTCGTCATGCCGGATGAGAAGATATTTCTCGTCGCAGATGGTGTAGGCGGACATAACAACGGAGAACTTGCCAGCAGGACAGTAATGGCGGATATTGCCGGACACGTAAAGGAAAATCCCCGGATCGCCGCGGCTGATGATCCTGCGGCCAGGGAGTATTTTGAGAGTCTGATCCGTTCCGTGAACGGGCATATCTATGAGATGGCGAAAAAAAGTACGCCGGGAGGAATGGCGACAACACTGGTAGCCCTTTATCTGTCAGGCGACAAGGCACTGGCCGCGAATGTCGGGGACAGCAGGCTGTATCTGATCAGGAATGGAGAAATCCGTCAGATCACGGAGGATCATACTTACGTCAATGATCTGATGAGAGAAGGGATTATCACCAGGGAACAGGCCAGAAACCATCCGGACCGGAATATGATCACGAGAGCGATGGGCGCGGAAGCGGATGTCAGGCCCGATCTTTTTGTTTTTGATGTGCAGGAAAAGGATGTGCTCCTTCTGTGCACAGACGGTCTGTATAATGAAGTGCCGGAAGAAGAGATCTGCAGAGTTCTGTCCGGCGCAGGCGACATGAGGACTGCCTGTGCCCTGCTGGTGAATCAGGCCAATGAACATGGCGGAGCGGACAATATTACGGCGGTCAGTGTCAGATTATAAGGAGAGAGTAAAAAATGAGCAAGAAAGTTCTCGCGGAGCGATATGAACTGCTCGAACGCAGAGGCAACGGGGGCATGGCTGTTGTCTATAAAGGCAAAGACTGTCTCCTCAATCGCTATGTCGCGATCAAGATCCTGAAACCTGAGTTTATCCGGGATCCGAAATTTGTCGATAATTTCCGGAAAGAATCCCAGGCTGCGGCCAAACTGACCGACTCCAACATCGTATCCATTTTTGATGTAGGAAAAGAAGGAAACATTTACTATATTGTCATGGAGCTGATGGAAGGGGACAGTCTGGGAGACATCATCCAGAAGCAGGCGCCTCTGTCAGAAAAAAGAACGATTGAGATTGCCCGCCAGATTGCCCTGGGACTCAGTTCTGCCCATAAAAAGAAAATCGTTCATCGTGATATCAAGCCGCATAATATCCTGATGTCTGCTGATGGCGTGGCGAAAATCGCGGATTTCGGGATCGCGAAGGCGGTCAGCGGAGCAACTGTTGTCAACAGCAGTACAACGGTGATGGGATCGGTTCATTATCTGTCTCCGGAACAGGCAAAAGGCGGATACGTGGATGCACGGTCGGATCTGTATTCACTGGGGATTGTGATCTACGAAATGCTGACGGGAACCGTTCCTTTTGACGGGGACAATGCTGTGACCGTAGCGATGATGCATATCAATAATGATGTCCCGGCGCCATCGCTTCTGAATCCGGCTGTGTCAGTGGTCATGGACAATATTGTAAAGAAAATGACGGCCAGGAATCCGGCGGAACGGTACTCATCGGCGGACGAAGTGATCAGCGCTCTGAATGACGCGGAAAACGGAGTCGTTACTTCCACACAGGGGATGACCCGGGTTTTCGGAAAGAACGAGTATTCTCCGGATTTATCCGGAGAACATTACAGTGACGGATATGGAGAAGCTGTACCGGAAAACCAGGGGAATGTTTTTTTCATGGATCCGGATCCGGAATCCCCCAGTGACAATAATGGAGGACCCGGTAATTTTTCCTCCAGGGAGAAAGGTCAGCACAAACAGAAAAAAGCGAAAAAGACCCCAAAAACCGGAACCCGGAAAGCAAAAGTGCTTGGAATTTTCCTGGCACTGGTCTGCGCGGTTCCCCTGAGCCTGCTTCTGCTGCATGCTGTGAACAATCTGGGAGAAGATACCGTAACGGTTCCGGATGTCCTGGGGATGACAGAGGAAGAAGCTGCGGAAAAACTGGAGTCCAGAGGTCTGGAGTATGAGCTTGGGACCAACAAGAAGACGGATCGTTACGAAGAAGGACAGGTTGCCGGTATGGAGCCGGAAGCAGGAACTCATGTAAAGGAAGGCGATACCGTCACGCTGAATATGGCCAGAGAAGCGAATACAAAAGATGATTCGGACAAGGTCGAAGTACCGGATGTGTCCAGAAATTCGCTTTCGAAGGCCAGGAACATGATTACGGATGAAAGCCTGAAAGTAGGCGATGTAAAATATGAGTACAGCAATTCAGTTGACGAAGGGTATGTGATCCGCCAGGATCCGGGCGCCGGAAAGCGTGTGAAAGCCGGATCAACAGTAGATCTGGTTGTCAGCCGGGGGGATGACCGTTCTACCGTACAGGTACCGAATCTGATGGGCATGACCAGGAGTCAGGCTTCAGAAGCTCTGGAAAGACTGGGACTGACATTGGGGAATGTAACAGAGGAATACTCCAGCTCGACCATCGGAACCGTCATGAGACAGGGAGTAAAGTCCGGAACTTCCGTGGAAAAGGGCAGTGCGGTTGACATCTCCCTCAGTAAAGGCCGGCAGTCTGAAGAAGCCGGAGATGGTTACAGTGTTGTAGAGCATAATGACAACAACCAGAACAGCAGTTCCGACAGCAGCAGTGAGAATGACAGTTCTTCCGGTTCTGAAGAAAGTGGCAGTAACTCCGGTGCGGACAGCAATGAAAACAGATCATCCGGCAGCAGTTCCGGCAGTGGCAGCAGCAACAGCAGCAATAACAGCAGTACCAGCGAAAACCAGAGCAGCAACAAGTCAGAAAGTGATCATCATGCTTCGGCGGACAATGATACCGGGCAGGGCAGTTCACAGGAAAACAGTTCCGGCGATACGGGAGAAAGCAAAAATGATTCTTCGGGGATCGTGGATGATGAGTAGCGAAACCGGCAATGACCGTCTGTTTCGCTGACAGCTGTGTCGATGGATGGACCTGGCTGGAGCTCTGTTCCGGCCAGGCGTTTTTTTACCAGGAGTGTGACATTATTTGGATAATACAGGCACCATTATCAGAGGCGTAGGCGGCTTCTATCATGTGGATACAGGAACGGAAATCGTGGAATGCCGTCCGCGCGGAATATTCCGAAAACAGAAAATCAAACCATGTGTCGGGGATGAAGTAAGTTTTGAACGTACAGAAGATACGGAAGAGGTAACGGGAGTGATTAATTCCATTGCGGAGAGAAAAAATCATTTCCTCCGTCCGCCTGTATCAAATATCGATCAGTTCATTGTGGTCTGCGCGCTGGCGGATCCGGATCCGAACTTCACTGTTCTTGACCGTTTCCTCCTCGCGGCGGAACGGGAAAATGTAGAGATTGTCATCTGCTTCACAAAGATGGATATCGCGTCCGAAGCGCGGATCAGTGAGGCACGGGAGATTTACCAGGATGTGTATCCGCTGATTTTTCTGGATGCGAGGAAGCATGAAAATGTCCAGGATATGATCCCGTATCTGTTTGATAAGAAAAGCGCTCTTGCAGGACCGTCCGGAGCCGGAAAGTCAACGATCCTGAATACCCTGCGAAATGATTCGGAAGCCAGGACCGGGACAGTCAGTGAAAAAACAGGACGGGGCAGACACACGACACGCCATGTGGAACTGTTCCGGATGGAATTCGGCGGGATGGTTTTTGATACACCGGGATTTACTTCATTTGATATACCGGACATGGAACCGGAAGCGCTGTCAGAACTGTATCCGGATCTGTACCGTTATGAAGGAAACTGCCGGTTCAAAGGATGTCTGCATGACGCGGAGCCGGAATGCGGTGTCCGCGCGGCAGTGGAACAGGGGGATATCCATCCCCTGAGATACAGGTCCTATATCGAACAGCTGGGACTGCTGCGGAACAGCAGGAAATATTAAGAGACTGCTTTTAAATCTGTGTGTTTTCAGGAGGGAAAAGAATCGTATGAAAAAACTCGCGCCATCTGTACTTTCCGCCGATTTTTCGAAGCTGGGCCAGGAAGTCCGGGAAGTGGAAAAAGCGGGAGCGCACCTGATCCATGTGGATGTCATGGATGGGGCTTTTGTGCCGAATATAACAATAGGGCCGCCGGTTGTGAGGAGTCTGGCGGCGTCCTCGTCTGTTCCGCTGGATGTCCATCTGATGATCGAAGAGCCGGACCGGTATCTGGATGATTTCATGACCGGACAGACAGAGTATCTGTGTGTACACGCAGAAGCCTGCCGGCATCTTCACAGGACTGTCCAGCATATCCGTGATCTGGGAGCACGTGCTGCAGTCGCCCTCAATCCGGCGACATCTCTTTCAGCGTTGGATTATATCCTGGAGGATCTGGATATGGTACTGCTGATGTCCGTGAACCCTGGTTTCGGGGGACAGAAATTCATCCCCCAGACGATGAGAAAGCTCCGTGAACTGGCCAGGATCAGAAAAGAACGGAATCTGTCGTTTGAGATTGAACTGGACGGCGGGATCAGCGCGGCGAATATCGCGGAAGTCTCTGCGGCGGGATGTGATATCTTTGTCGCGGGCAGTGCGGTATTTGGCGCGGAGGACCGGGCTGCTGCAGTCCGGGAACTGATCCACCTGATGAGATAAAGAAAACACAGAAAATGCTGCAGAGAAATCAGCAGCATTTTTTTGAATCAATGATTGACATATATTGTAAGTAATGATAATATATCCATGTAAGATATTTCCATACGTATTTAAGGAGATTGGAGGATGAAAAAATGAAAAAACACAAAGCAGGCACCATTCCCGTGCTTGCGCTCGCGATGATCGTACTCGTATCGGCAGTACCCTGGAATACAGTATATGCCGGTCAGCAGAACAGTTATCATGATCCGCTGGAGCATTGGGTACATTCAGCGAGCAGGACAGGGGAACTGGACATTAATGCCGTCGTGACCAGTGAAATGAGTTTCTGCAACGTCTGCAAAGGCGATACAAAATTCACGATGTTCCGTACACCGGAGTATACAAAGGACGGTGTTTCGGCAGCAGATCAGGGCATCCTGTTTTCGGATGGTACGAAGAGTGATGGAGAATCGAAAGGCATCATCAAAGAAGGCTCCGTTTATACAGGTTACCACTGGACCAAGTCTGTCTGCACCAAATGCGGATCAATCAACACCAATACAGGCTACAGTTCCGGGGAAAACTTTTATGGTTACGGACGGAATATCTATATCCTGTATGATTGCGCGGAAGATTTCATGAAACCACTGGAGGAGAAGGTGACTTACAGCTGTGAAGGCAGTACGCATCACAGAGTCACAAAACAGACGGGTTCTTACTGTGGTATCTGCTATGGGACCATTCATCAGGAATCCTCCGTTCTCGAAGATCATCACTTTGAGACAGAGATTGTTCCGGAACCGGGACACAATCGTTTCGCGGAACGGGAAGTCTGCAGGGAGTGCGGATATACAAAGACAAAGTATATCGCCGCGAAATCAGTGATTGCCGATCACCATGGAAAAGCAGACGGAAAGCCTCATACGATCAGTGTGACACATCTGTCCGATGACGGGGTGAAGGTTTCTGTTCAGTATGGGAATTCAGCGGACGACTGCAATCTTAACGAACCGCCATCCTATAAAAAGGCAGGAGATTATAAGGTTTACTACAGGAT
>CAMNJG010000099.1 GCA_946541285.1 uncultured Clostridia bacterium | reverse complement strand
TACAGATTTGTCATAATGCGGCGGCTCTGGGGCTGGTGCTTCAGCTGCCACAGCACATTATCCACCTGATCCATTTCTCCCTGCGCGAAGCGGTATTTTTTCGCCAGCTGGTAACCGTAGGCCTTTCCGATGGTGTGGTCCTCTCCAGCCCAGGCATCCCAGATATGGCGGCCCAGGTCACGGACATCATTGGACTTTTTCTGCCAGATCCACAGGATTTCATCTGTCGCGGTCTTCCAGGCCGTCGGACGTAATGTCATCAGCGGCATCTCCCTGGAAAGATCGTAGCGGTTGACAATCCCGAAAAGTTTTATGGTATAGGCCGGGGCTCCATCGGACCAGCGGGCCCGTACCTGCTGTCCTTCCGTAGAAAATCCATGGTCGAGAATGTCGCTGCAGTTGGCGACAAAGGTTTCATCCATCCGGCTCACGCGCCATCCCTCCTGTCTGTACGGATGCGGACCGAATCAATGATCCGCACCGCGGCGTCCATGATTTCTTCTGTCCGCTCCTTTTTTCCTGCCAGATCCAGATAACCGATCAGCGCTTCGAAGGCTGTCGCTTTTTTGTAAATCATAAAATCGACATGACCCGGCATGGAAGTGATTTTATGGTTTTTCGCCCGCCGTGCCACAGACTGCTCCCGTTCCGTCAGTTCCGGAAACAGGGCTTCATAGGCAGCTGCCTGCGCTTCAGCCCGTACATACTTTACCGCGGCGGTATTCATCCGGTCCGGTGAAAGGATGCCCCGGCTGTAGATCATCTTACGGATATGGACTTCGTAAACGGCATCCCCCAGGAATGCCAGCACGGATGGATTCTCCCGGAAGCTTTTTTCTTCAGCGTTATTCATGAACCGGTCCTACCATCTTCGACGGGTCAACGTATTCATCAAACTGTTCTTCTGTCAGCAGTCCCAGTGACATCGCCGCTTCCTTCAGAGTGGTCCCTTCCGCGTGGGCTTTTTTCGCGATTTTCGCCGCGTGATCATAACCGATATGACGGTTGAGCGCTGTCACCAGCATCAGGGAATTGCCGAGGTATTCCGCAATCTTTTCCGTTTCCGGCTCGATGCCCGACGCGCAGTTCCGGTTAAAGGAATCCATGGCGTCCCCGAGCAGGACAGCAGACTGCAGGAAATTGTAAATCGCCACCGGCATATAGACATTCAGCTGGAAATTGCCCTGTGAGGCGGCGATCCCCACGGTCACATCATTGCCCATGACCTGTGCCGCTACCATGGTCAGCGCTTCACACTGCGTCGGATTGACCTTGCCCGGCATGATCGAACTGCCCGGCTCATTTTCCGGGATCCGCAGTTCCCCGATGCCGCAGCGCGGGCCGGAAGCCAGCCAGCGCACATCGTTGGCGATCTTCATCAGATCCGCCGCGAGGGTTCTGAGTGCTCCGTGGGCATAAGCGATCTGATCCTTTGAAGACAGCGCGTGGAATTTGTTCGGTGCCGTGACAAATTCTGTCCCGGTCAGCGCGCTGATCTCCGCTGCCACCTCTTCTCCGAACTTCTCATGCGCGTTCAGGCCGGTGCCTACAGCCGTGCCACCGAGTGCCAGTTCCCGCATGGCATCCCGGCCGGCCTCCACAAAGGTCCGGTTTTTTTCCAGCATTGCCGACCAGGCACTGATTTCCTGACCCAGTGTCAGCGGCGTGGCATCCTGCAGATGGGTCCTGCCGGTTTTGATGATACTGCTGTAGCGGGCGGAAAGTCCGTCAAAGGTTTCTTTCAGGCGGTCCAGTGCCGGGAGCACCTTTTCATCCAGTGCCCGGACTGCCGCCATATGCATTGCTGTCGGGAATGTATCGTTGGAGCTCTGGGAACAGTTGACGTGATTGTTCGGATGGAACTCCGGGCTGCCGCCGGACAGTTCCGCCGCCCTGCGGGCAATCACTTCATTCATGTTCATGTTGAACTGGGTCCCGCTGCCGGTCTGCCAGACTGCCAGGGGGAAATTCCCATCCAGTTTTCCCGCGAGGATTTCATCACAGACCTGCATGATGATGGTTCCACGCTCCTCATCCAGCATGCCCAGCCGGACATTGGCGGACGCTGCCGCTTTTTTCAGGATCGCGAAAGCCTGTACCATTTCATAAGGGATTTTTTCAGTACCGATCCGGAAATTTTCCAGACTGCGCTGTGTCTGCGCGCCCCAGTACCGGTCTGCCGGAACCTGTACTTCTCCCATTGTATCGTGTTCGATTCTGTATTTCTGTTCCATAATTATTCCAGTTATCTGTGATCTATTTTCTGCTCAGGCCATCTTTTACCGCGACTTCTGCCACCGCCTTCGCGACGGCTTTGGTTACAGCCGGGTTGAAAGCATCCGGTATGATATAATCCGCGCTGAGCTCTTCATCCTTAATGACGGACGCAATGGCGTGGGACGCCGCGATTTTCATATTTTCAGTAATACGGGAAGCCCGGACATCCAGGGCTCCGCGGAAGATTCCCGGGAAACAGAGCGCATTGTTGATCTGATTCGGGAAATCGCTCCTGCCGGTCCCGACCACTGCCGCGCCGGCGGCTTTCGCCTCATCCGGCATGATTTCCGGTACCGGGTTGGCCATGGCGAAAATAATCGGATCCTTCGCCATCGTGCGGACCATCTCCTGTGTCAGGACTCCCGGAGCGGAGACGCCCAGGAAAATATCCGCGCCTTTCACCGCGTCTGCCAGTGTCCCCTGCTTCTTTTCCTTATTCGTCAGCTTCGCGATCGCTGCCTTGGCTTCGTTGTTTTTCGGGTTGCCGTCCCAGACGATCCCCTTACTGTCACAGATCGTGATATCGCCGAATCCGATCTTCAGCATCAGGGTCGCGATGGAGATACCGGCCGCGCCCGCGCCATTGATGACAACTTTCACGTCCTCCAGCTTCCTGCCGGTAAAACGTACCGCGTTCAGGAGGCCCGCGGACGCAATGATCGCGGTCCCGTGCTGGTCATCGTGAAAGACCGGGACATCGCACTGCTCAATCAGCGCCTGCTCGATCTCAAAGCAGCGGGGAGCGGAGATATCCTCCAGATTAATGCCGCCAAAGCTTTTGGAAATATTTCTGACGGTTTCGATGATCACCGCCGGATCTTTGGAATCGATGCAGATCGGGAACGCGTCGATGTCCGCGAAACGCTTGAAAATCGCGCACTTGCCTTCCATGACCGGCATGGCTGCCGACGGGCCGATATCACCCAGCCCGAGCACTGCCGTTCCGTCTGTGATCACGGCAACCAGATTGCCTTTCCTTGTGTAGTCATATACGAGGTTTTCATCCTTCGCGATTTCCAGGCAGGGTGCCGCGACCCCCGGAGTATAGGCGATGGCCAGTTCCTCCCTGGTTTCGATCGGAGCCCGGGAGATCACTTCGATTTTTCCGTTCCATTCTTTATGTTTCTGAATTGCTGTTTCGTTTCTGTCCATGGCTGTCCGCGCGCCGGCGCGTTCTCCTTCCTTTTATACAATATTACAATCTGATAATGTCCGCGCCCTGCGGGGTATCCTTGACCGCGAAACCTTTTTCCTTAAGAAGATCCCGGATCTCGTCCGCCCTGGCGTAGTTTTTCGCCGCGCGGGCTTCCTGGCGTTCCGCCACCAGCTGGTGGATTTCCTCCGGAATGTCATCCCCTCCGTCTTCGTCTTCGATCAGAAGTCCGAGGACTCCGGCCAGCTCCTGCAGCATTTTCCGGGACAGGGAGGCAAATTCCCGTGTCGCGCCGTCAGCGGTTTTGACATTGATATCCCGGATCAGCTCAAATACAGCCGTGATCGCGTCAGCGGTATTGAGGTCATCGTCCATGGCCTTTTCAAAATCCACTCTGTGCTGCGCGAAGGACTCCAGCGCTTTTTCTTCTTCCGCTGTCATCGGAGCGTCCGTCCCGTTCTTTTCCAGGTGCTTCAGGGTCTTGACCGCGTTGTGCATCCGGGCCATGCTGTTTTCGGCCTGCTCCATCAGTTCGTCACTGAAGTTGATCGGGCTGCGGTAATGGCCGCTCAGCAGGAAGTAACGCATATCCTCCCCGGAGTACTTCCCGAGGATATCCCGTACTGTAAAAAAGTTGCCTTTGGATTTTGACATTTTTTCACTGTTGATCGTGATATACGCGTTATGCATCCAGTAATTTACAAATTTATGTCCGGAATATGCTTCACTCTGGGCGATCTCGTTTTCGTGGTGCGGGAATTCCAGATCCTGTCCGCCCGCGTGAATGTCGATCGTCGCGCCCAGGTACTTATTGGACATGGCGGAGCACTCGATATGCCAGCCTGGCCGTCCCATGCCCCACGGACTCTCCCACGCCGGTTCGCTTTCTTCTTTTCTGGCTTTCCACAGCGCGAAATCCAGCGGATCCTGTTTCTTTTCATCGACACTGATCCGCGCGCCGGACTCCAGGTCGTCGATGTTCTGTCCGGACAGCTTTCCATAATTCTGGAATTTCCTCGTGCTGTAGTATACATCGCCGTCGACCGGATAGGCGTATCCCTTGTCCACCAGCGTCTGGATAAAGTCGATGATTTCCGGAATAGTCTCGGAAACCTTCGGATTCACAGTTGCCCGTTCCAGGAACAGCGCGTCCGCGTCTTTATAATATTCTTTAATAAAGCGGGCAGAGACCTCCAGTGCCGGCAGGCCTTCTTCTTTCGCTTTGTTGATGATCTTGTCGTCCACATCGGTAAAGTTCTGGATGTAACGGACCTGGTAGCCTTTGTATTCCAGGTAACGGCGCATCGTGTCAAAGACCACGAACGGCCGCGCGTTTCCGATATGGATATAGTTGTATACTGTCGGCCCGCAGACATACATGGAGACTTTGCCCTCCTCAAGAGGGACAAATTCTTCTTTCTGGCGGGTCATCGTGTTATAAATTTTCATGGCCTGACTGATCTCCTTTACTCTCTGGCGCGGCAGAATGGCTGCCTTCACCGCCGGCTTTCACGCATGTTCCTCTGTCACTGCACTCTCCGAATGAATCAGCAGCACAGCCTTCACAGACCCCTTTGTGGATGGCACTGTGAATTTCTTCTCCCCAGCGGAGGGAACGTTCCATCTCCTCCACCCGTCTCTGCAGACAGCAGAGTTCGTTGGCCACAGGGTCCGGCAGGCTGATCTGGTCCATATCGCCGAGGAAGACGTTGTTGCGCTTGACGATGCGTCCCGGCACGCCGACCACGGTACAGTTCGGCGGCACTTCTTCGATCACCACCGCTCCGGCTCCGATCTTGGAATGATCTCCTACCGTAAACGGTCCCAGGACCTTGGCGCCGGACGCGACCATCACGTGGTTGCCCAGTGTCGGATGGCGCTTGCCGCTCTCTTTGCCGGTGCCTCCGAGGGTCGATCCCTGGTAGATCGTGCAGTCGTCTCCGATCTCTGTCGTTTCTCCGATGACGACTCCCATCCCATGGTCGATAAAACAGCGTCTGCCGATCTTCGCGCCGGGATGGATTTCGATACCGGTCCGGTGACGGACCATCTGTGACAGCCAGCGGGCCAGAAATTTGAAGTTGTGCCGGTACAGCCAGTGGGCCGGCCGGTGCCAGATCACGGCCCAGATCCCCGGATAACAGACGAGGACTTCCAGTCGGGTCCTGGCTGCGGGGTCGCGGTCAACGACGGCGTCGATGTCTTCTCTGACTTCCTGAAAAAATCCCATGGTTTCCTCCTGGTCCAAGGACAATGGTTTGTGCCGCTCTGATAAGAAACTGTGCATTTACAGTCTGTGCTGTTTCCGTGAGATGCATATCTGCAGGAAAAGTGTACCGTTGATGAAGCGATTGTTCCTTATCGTTCAACAGCATATTATATGACAGATTGGGAGCGTAGTCAAAGATTTCAGATTCCTCTGCTGCAGACGGATTGTTACAAGTTACTGTTCACTGATCGGCCAGCTTTTTCTGACGAGAGAGAAACAGGGAAACAA
>CAMNJG010000098.1 GCA_946541285.1 uncultured Clostridia bacterium | reverse complement strand
TAGGAAGTGTGCGCAAATAACCTTTACAGTTTGCGCCGAATATTTTTTCGAGTGCAAGGAAAAAAACGCAGCCGATGCGGGCATCGGCGAGGCTTTTTGACGATGCAATCGGGAAAATAGGCAAGCAGGATGTACAGGTTATTAATGCACAGTTCCTTACTGCCTTTCCAGAACTGTTTTCAGATATTTCCCGGTATAGGATGCTTCGCACTGTACAATTTCCTCCGGCGTTCCTGTCGCGACGACAGTACCGCCGCGGTCTCCTCCCTCAGGTCCCAGGTCAATAATATGGTCCGCGCATTTAATTACATCCAGATTATGCTCGATGACCAGGACCGTATTCCCGGCATCGACCAGACGCTGCAATACCTGCAGCAGCCGGTCCACATCCGCGAAATGGAGTCCGGTCGTCGGCTCATCCAGTACATACAGAGTACGGCCCGTCATACGTCTGGACAGTTCGGCGGCCAGTTTAATCCGCTGCGCTTCTCCTCCGGACAGCTGCGTGGACGGCTGGCCCAGCTTTACATAGCCCAGCCCGACATCATACAGTGTCTGCAGTTTCCGGTTGATGGACGGCAGATGCTCAAAGAACGCGAGGGCTTCTTCGATATTCATGTCCAGCACTTCACTGATGTTTTTTCCTTTATACCGGACCTCCAGCGTTTCCCGGTTGTAGCGCTTTCCATGGCAGACTTCACACGGAACATAAACATCCGGCAGAAAGTTCATCTCGATTTTGATAATTCCGTCACCTTTACAGGATTCACAGCGGCCGCCTTTTACGTTAAAACTGAAACGGCCTTTGGAAAATCCACGCATCTTCGCGTCCTGCGTCTGGGCAAACAGATCCCGGATCTGTGTAAAAACGCCGGTATAGGTCGCGGGATTGGAACGCGGCGTCCGGCCGATCGGCGACTGGTCAATGGTAATGATTTTATCAATATGGGATATCCCGGTAATGGACCTGTGCCTGCCTGCCTGGACCCTGGTATGATACAGCTTCGAAGATACACCCTTCGCCAGGACCTCATTCACCAGGCTGCTTTTGCCGGATCCGGATACCCCGGTCACACAGATGAATGTCCCCAGCGGAAAATCCACATTGATCTTCTGCAGATTGTTTTCCTCTGCCCCCTTCACCTTCAGGTATTTGCCATTTCCCCTGCGGCGCTGAGGAGGAACGGTGATCTTTTTCGCTCCTGAGAGATACTGTCCCGTGATGGATTCCGGGCAGGCCTTGATATCCTCTACGGTACCCTGCGCGACAATACTGCCGCCGTGGATGCCCGCTCCCGGCCCGATATCCACAATATGGTCCGCGGCATACATGGTATCTTCATCATGCTCTACGATGATCAGGGTATTACCGATATCCGTCAGGTGGCGGAGCGTTGCCAGCAGACGGTCATTATCCCGCTGGTGCAGGCCGATACTCGGCTCATCCAGGATATACAGTACACCTACCAGTCCGGAACCGATCTGAGTTGCCAGGCGGATCCTCTGGGATTCCCCTCCGGAAAGGGTACCCGCCGAACGGGAGAGTGTCAGGTACTCCAGTCCCACATCAGACAGGAACATCAGACGGCTCCGGATTTCCTTCAGGATCAGACGCGCGATCATCTGCTGCCGCTCTGTGAGCTGAAGTTCCTCAAGAAACTGAAGAGCGTCCCTGACGGTCATATGGCAGAATTCCATAATGTTCTTTCCGCCGACAGTCACGGCCAGTACTTCCGGGCGCAGACGTTCTCCCCGGCAGGAAAGGCATGGTTTCATGCTCATGTATTTTTCGATTTTTTCCTTGATAAACGCGGAAGCCGTCTGCTGATACCGTCGCTCCAGGTTCGTGGCGATTCCTTCAAATTTTGCTTTCCGGTGGATCTCTGTCCCGCTGGCGTTCGTGTAATAGTAATCGATCTGCGTCCCGTGGGTACCGTACATCAGTTCCTGCCTGAACTTCTCCGGCAGCTCTTCATATGGAAGCGAAAGATCGACACCGTATTTTTCCGCCAGTGCTTTCGTACTTCTGGAATAATAGGACATCTCGTCAAACATGCCGAAAGACTGGTTAAAAGCGCCGTCATTGATACTCTTTTCCGGACTGTCAATGATCAGATCAGGATCAATATGCTGAATAAATCCCAGGCCATTACATTCCGGACAGGCTCCATACGGATTATTGAAAGAAAAGGTACGGGGCTCCATTTCGCCGATACTGACACCATGCTCCGGACAGGCAAATTTCGTGCTGAACAGCCGCTCACTGTAGTCCTCCGCGTCCGGCGTCCTGACAGATGCCACCACCAGGCCATCTCCCTGCTGAATGGCCAGTTCTACGGCTTCTGAGATTCTTCCCTCTGTCCCCGGCCGGACCACGATTCTGTCCACGACGATCTCAATCGTATGTTTATACGTTTTCTCCAGTTTGATATCATCTTCACCGATGGTTTTCATTTCCCCATCCACGCGCAGGCGGAGAAAACCATCTTTCTGAATCCGTTCGATGACTTTTTTGTGTTCTCCCTTCTGCTGACGGATGACCGGCGCCATGACCATGACCCGCGTCCCTTCCGGATACTCCATGATCATATCCGCGATCTGATCGACCGACTGACTGGAAATTTCCCGTCCGCATACCGGACAGTGCGGGACTCCGGTACGGGCATATAACAGTCTGAGATAATCGTAGATCTCCGTGACTGTACCGACAATCGACCTCGGATTGCGCCCGGTTGTCTTCTGATCAATCGAAATCGCCGGGGACAGACCTTCGATGGACTCTACATCCGGTTTTTCCATCTGTCCCAGAAACTGACGGGCATAGGCAGAAATACTCTCCATATACCGCCGTTGTCCTTCCGCGTAAATCGTATCAAACGCAAGAGTCGACTTGCCTGATCCCGACAGTCCGGTCAGTACAACCATTTTGTCACGCGGAATCCGCACGGTAACATGCTTCAGGTTGTTTTCACTGGCACCTTTTACAATAATGCTTTTTTCTGTCATGAATCTCCTCTCTGAATAGCACGCGCCGCCCTTCCCGGATCACAGCCTGGATTTGATTTCAAAATACCGGTCGCGCAGCAGGGCTGCCTGTTCAAACTGCAGCGACTCCGCGGCAGCGTTCATTTCTCTCTTCAGTTTCTCCGCGTAATCCCTCAGTTCCCTGACGGTCATTTCCTCCGGCTTCCGGTCTGTCATATAGATATCCGCTTCTTCCGCCGCTTTGACAGCCTCCAGGGCCGGACGCACGGATTTCCGGATTGTTTTCGGTGTAATGCCATGATCCTTATTGTACTGATCCTGGATCGCCCTTCTTTTCTCCGTCACATCAATGGCTTCCCGCATCGATGGACTGACAGAATCTCCATACATAATCACCCTGCCATGGGCATTCCTTGCCGCGCGGCCAATGGTCTGGATCAGGGAACGTTCATTACGGAGGAAGCCCTGCTTATCCGCGTCAAGAATGGCAACCAGCGAAACTTCCGGTATATCCAGTCCCTCACGGAGAAGATTGATGCCTACCAGTACATCAAACGCGTCCGCCCTCAGCGCGCGTATAATCTCAGTTCTCTCGATCGTATCAATGTCTGAATGCAGATAACGGACGCGGATCCCCGCTTCTTTCAGATAATCCGTAAGACTCTCTGCCATTTTTTTAGTCAGCGTCGTCACCAGGACTTTTTCGCCCTCCGCGGTAACTTTATGAATCTCTCCGATGAGGTCATCAATCTGTCCCTCCGTCGAGCGGACATCGATCGTTGGATCCAGTAATCCGGTCGGTCGGATGATCTGCGTCACAATATTCTCTTCTCCACTCTGTTCGATCTCGTAATCTCCCGGTGTCGCGCTGACATAGACGATCTGACTGACCAGCTTCTCGAATTCCCCGAAATTCAGCGGGCGGTTGTCCAGCGCAGAAGGAAGGCGGAAACCATAGTCCACCAGCGACTGCTTCCGGGAACGGTCCCCGGCATACATTCCCCTGAGCTGCGGCAGCATGATATGCGATTCATCGATCATAATCAACAGATCATCCGGAAAGTAATCGATCAGTGTATACGGGCGCGCGCCCGGCGGCAGGGCATTCAGATGCCTGGAGTAATTTTCGATACCCTTGCAGGTCCCGATCTCCCGGAGCATCTCGATATCATAACGTGTCCGCTGCTCGATCCGCTGCGCTTCCAGAAGTTTGTTTTCCCTTTTAAAAGAAGCGATCCTTTCTTCCAGTTCTTCCTCGATCGTCCCACAGGCCTGTTCAATCCTTTCTCTGGATGACACGTAATGGGAAGCCGGGAAGATCGAGATATGATTGCGGATTCCCGTCACTTCTCCCGTAACCGGATCAATCTCCCGGATGGATTCCACTTCGTCACCGAACAGCTCGACCCTCACGGCATCCTCTGCGCCGGCAGGATAGATATCAATAATATCCCCCCGGACACGGAAGGTTCCCCGTTGGAACTCAATATCATTACGGACATACTGGTCCGCGATCAGCTGTTCCATGATCTCCCTGCGGCTCTTCTGCATTCCCGGACGGAGCGAAAGCATCTGATTCTGGTATTCTGACGGGCTTCCCAGGCCGTAAATGCAGGATACGCTGGCCACAATGATCACATCCCGTCTTTCAAACAACGAGGATGTGGCGGAATGGCGCAGCTTTTCAATCTCACTGTTAATATCGGAATCTTTTTCGATATAGGTATCCGTCGATGGCACATAGGCTTCCGGCTGATAGTAATCATAGTAGGATACAAAATATTCCACCGCGTTTTCCGGAAAAAACTCTTTAAATTCTCCGTACAGCTGTGCCGCCAGTGTTTTATTATGGGAAATCACCAGTGTCGGCCGGTTGATTTCTTTGATGACATTAGCCATCGTAAACGTTTTTCCGGAGCCGGTGACCCCCATCAGTGTCTGATGTTTTTTTCCCGAAAGGATGCCGTCGACAATCCGGTTCACTGCCTGTGGCTGATCCCCCGTCAGACCATAATCCGATACCAGTTTAAAGCGTTCCAAATCTATCACTCCCCGACAGTCGGTCTTCTGAACAGTTCCTAACGTTCGCTCAACGGCTGATAATCATGATAATTCGCGATCCACTGGTAAGCCGGGCGGATAATCCGGTTGTCACCGGAGATTTCCTCGATCCGGTGCGCGCACCATCCGGCAATTCGCGCGGTCGCGAACATCGGCGCGGCGAGATCCAGTGGAATCCCCAGAGCCGCGTAAACAAATCCTGAATACAGATCCACATTCGCCGGCGCCAGAATCTCCTGGCCCAGATACTCGGAAAGAACCTCCGGACCTCTGGTTTCTATAAAATCATACAGCCGGAATTCGTCCATCAGCCCCTTGAATTCCGCAATGTTCCTGGCCATCTGTTTCAACAGCTGGGCCCGTGGATCACTTAATGTATAGATGGCATGGCCGAGACCATAAATCAGTCCGGAACCATCATTGGCTTTTCCTCTGACCACCCTTTTCAGATAATTCTCGACCTGATCGTAATCCGTGATATCCGTCACACTGTCCTTCAGATCATTCATCATGTAAATCACGGATTTGCTGGCGCCGCCATGTCTCGGTCCTTTCAGGGAACCTATCGCTGCCGCGATCGCCGAATACGTATCCGTACCTGTCGAAGATACCGTATGGGTCGTAAAAGTAGAGTTATTCCCTCCTCCATGCTCCGCATGGATCATCAGACAGGTATCCAGTACTTTTGCTTCGATATCACTGTATTCCCCGGTCGGCCTCAGCATTCTGAGAATATTCTCCGCGGTCGACAGGTCCGGTGCCGGATAATGCAGGTGAAGACTCTGATTATCGAAATGGGAGCGCTTCGCCTGATAGGAATACGCCATCAACGCCGGGAAATACCCGATCAGCATGATTGACTGACGGAATATATTTTCAATGGAGATATCATCCGGATGTTCATCGTAGGAATACAGTGCCAGGACTTCTCTCGC
>CAMNJG010000097.1 GCA_946541285.1 uncultured Clostridia bacterium | reverse complement strand
CTTATTATCGTACATGTCTGCCGCCGCGTCAAGAGAAGGTATTTTCTTCACAATCGCCTGTCAGGGTTATTGTTCAGTAATCGATTACTGAAACAAATTTATGGTGTTCCCCGCGCTTTTCCGGTATTCTCATACCAGACTGTTTTGACATCTGTTATTATGCACAGACAGAACGATTTAACATGGATTTTACACAGCGGTACTGTTTGATTTAACACGGCACCGCTATGATAAAAAGGATGGATACTGTAAGGAGAGTGACTTATGCTGATCTATATCGTTGAGGATGAAGAAGATATCAGAGAACTTGAAAGCTACGCGCTGGAAAAAAACGGATTCGAGGTGCAGTGCTTTGAAAATTCCCAGGAGTTTTACAGGGCGATCCACGAACGGATTCCCAGCCTGATCCTCCTGGATCTCATGCTCCCGGGCGACGATGGACTGACGATCCTGAAAAAACTGCGGGATGAACCGGTTTTCGCCAGAATCCCGGTCATCATCATTTCCGCGAAATCTACCGAAGTCGATCGGATCAGGGGCCTGGATCTGGGCGCGGATGATTATATGTGCAAG
The DNA here is from genome assembly GCA_946541285.1 of uncultured Clostridia bacterium. Taxonomy (GTDB): domain Bacteria; phylum Bacillota; class Clostridia; order Peptostreptococcales; family Anaerovoracaceae; genus RUG708. The sequence goes on along the minus strand of CAMNJG010000097.1, from coordinate 5,477 downwards.
CCATTCGGCGTCATGGAGATGGTCAGCAGAGTGAGGGCCAGGCTCCGGAACATACAGGAACTCCCTGATAAACAGCTCACATTCCGGGAAATTACGGTATATGACAGCACCAGGACCGTCACGGCTGACGGCAAAACGATCGATCTGACGTTTAAGGAATTTGAACTTCTGAAGCTCCTGATCCAGAATCCGAGGATCGTATTCCGGCGCGACGAGATCCTCAACGCGATCTGGGGCCACAGCAGTACGGGACGTACCCTGGATGTCCATATCCGGACACTCCGCAGCAAACTCGGCGAATACGGAAAATACATCATGACCGTCCGCGGAGTCGGCTACAAGATCGATAAAGGTGAGTAAATATGGAAAGGAAAATCGTTCTCAGCCTCTTTTATATGGGCATCATCACAGCCATCGCGGGGATCCTGATCACCACCGTCGTGTATTATCTCTTTTTCCGGCAGGAGCTCGAAGAAAACCTGATCCATGACTGCCGGATCATCGCGCAGTGTTACGACACGATTTCCTCCCCGGAAGAACTGAAGCGCTTCACCGGTGAGGAATTCCGCATCACACTGATCGAAAACAACGGGACGGTTCTTTTCGAGAGTGACGCGGATTCCAGGAATATGCAGAATCACCTCGACCGGCCTGAAATCAAATCCGCGATTGAAAACGGAAGCGGCAGCGATACCCGGTATTCTGACACCATCGGGACAGAGGATTACTACTATGCGGTCAGGCTCGATGACGGAAACATTCTCCGCGTTTCCATCCAGGCAGACTCCATCTTCGTACTTTTTGAGCGGTCGCTGATCATCATCCTTCTGGTCATCAGCGCCATCATCGCCATATCACTGGTCATCTCGGTCAAACTGACAGACAAACTGATCGCGCCGCTGAAACGCATCCCGCAGATGATCGAAAACAACCAGTCCCCGGAAGACATCGGTTTATACGATGAGATCATCCCGCTGGCCATGGAAATCAAGAATGTCCGCAGCACGCAGGAACAGATCCGGCAGGAATTCACAGCCAATGTCTCCCATGAGCTCAAAACGCCGCTGACTTCTATTTCCGGCTATGCAGAACTGATCGAGACCGGTATGGCACAGGGCGGGGACTGTGTGAAATTCGCGGGAAAGATCCGGAAAGAAAGTGCCCGGCTGCTCACTCTGATCGGGGACATTCTCCGCCTGTCCGAACTGGATACCACGGAAAGTTCTCTGCTCGACGATTCCGTTGACCTGACAGCAGTCGCGGAAGAATGCCGGGAACGTCTCATCGACTCCGCGCGACAAAGAGGCATCCGGATTACCATCACCGGAAGTTCAGAACCGGTTACGGGCAATCTCCTGGAGATATCGGAACTCCTGTACAACCTGGTCGATAACGCGATCAAATACAACCGTGAAAACGGAAATATTGACATTTCCATCACGGACAGAACACTCACGGTTTCGGATACAGGAATCGGTATCCCCAGAGAAAGCGTTTCAAGGATCTTTGAACGTTTTTACCGGGCTGACAAGAGCCGCAGCCGCGCCAAAGGCGGTACAGGCCTGGGGCTTTCTATTGTACGGCATATCGCGGATCACCATCACGCCGAAATCGAGGTTGACAGTACTGTAAATGTCGGGACCCGGATCAGCATCCGTTTTCCGCAGTAAAAGCAAGTAATTGGAGACAGATATGACAGTTTTTTCAATATTTACATTATTCGGAGGTCTCGCGTTTTTCCTGTTCGGCATGCATGTCATGTCAGAGCATCTGGAAAAAGTCGCGGGCGGCAGGCTGGAAAGCACGCTGAAAAAAATGACTTCCAACCCGTTTAAAAGTCTGGCGCTCGGCGCCGGGATCACCATCGCTGTACAATCCTCATCCGCGCTGACCGTCATGCTGGTCGGTCTTGTCAATTCCGGCATCATGCAGCTGGAACAGACCGTCGGCGTCATCATGGGTTCCAATATCGGTACCACACTGACAGCGTGGCTGCTGAGTACGGCGGGCATCCAGAGCGACAATATCCTGATTTCGATGCTGAAACCGGAAAATTTCTCTCCTGTCGTCGCGTTCATCGGAATCCTTCTGATGATGGTCAGTAAAGGTGAAAAAAAGCAGGACATCGGGACGATCCTGATCGGTTTCGCCGTGCTGATGTTCGGCATGACCCTGATGAAAGACGCTGTCTCCCCGCTGGCGGAGATGAAGGAATTTTCCAGGCTGCTGACCGCTTTTGAAAACCCGCTGCTGAGTGTGGCCTTCGGCGCGCTGTTCACCGGTGTGATCCAGTCCTCTGCTGCGTCAGTCGGTATCCTGCAGGCACTGTCCCTGACGGGTGCCATTTCCTACCGGATGGCGATCCCCATCATCATGGGACAGAACATCGGAACCTGCGTCACCTCCCTGTTATCCTCCATCGGTGTCAACAGAAACGCGAAGCGGGTATCCGTTGTGCATATTTCCTTTAATATCATCGGAACAATTGTCTGCCTGACTGCTTTTTACGGACTGGACGCGCTGATCCACTTCCGTTTTACAGACCAGACCATCGGCCCCGTGGAAATCGCAGCAGTGCATTCGATCTTCAACATCGTGACAACCCTGATCCTCCTGCCGTTTTCCAGTCAGCTTGTCGGGCTCGCCAACAGAATCATTCCGGATCCTGAAAAAAAGGAACCCGTGGTCCTGCTCGACACACGCCTGATCGAGACGCCGCCCCTCGCGGTATCCCAGTGCAGAGAGCGTACGAAAGAACTGGCTGTCGATGCCAGGGACGCCCTGCAGGACGCCCTTGGAGGCATGTTCACCTATACCGAAAAAACATGGAAACAGGTCGAGGAAAAAGAACAGAAAATCGATGATATGCAGGATCAGCTTTTCACCTTCCTGCTGGCACTTTCCGCGGCCAGTCTGACCGATGAGGATAACCGTACCGTCACCGGGCTCCTGCACTGTATCAGTGATTTTGAACGCATCAGCGACCACGCGATGAATATCACGGAGATTTCCCAGGAAATGGACAGTAATCACCAGACATTTTCCGATAAAGCCAAAGCGGATTTCGCGACATTGTCTGCAGCGCTGACCGAAATCTCAGAACTGACGGTGAAAGCATTCTGCGATCATGATATTGAGACAGCATTACGCGTTGAACCGCTGGAAGACGTCATCGACAGTCTGACATCCACCATCCGGAGTAAACATATTGCCAGACTCCGCAACGGAGAATGCCATCCGGAACTGGGAGTCTATCTGTCCGATCTGCTCATCAACTGTGAACGGGTATCCGATCATTGTTCCAATATTGCCGTATCCATCATCCAGCTCGACCAGTCCAGTTTCTACAATCACGGATATCTGAACAATCTCCGGAACAACCAGTCGCCACAGTTCATTGAGAGCTATCATACATTCTATTCAAAGTATCGCCTGGCAGAAGAATGACATTTTCAAAGGAGGAATCAAAAAATGAAAAAAGTCAGCGCATGGCAGAAACTCAGATATCGCTTCGATAATCTGATGTCAAAAGGAACGAAGTCGCTTCTCTTACTGCTCGCGGTCATCACCGCCATTGTCGTTGTCATCGGCGGACTGCTCGCGGTCGCGCTTGGCGGCGCGGACGGCACCGGTGCCGATTCCACCGGCCACTCGATCTGGTTCACGCTCATGCACGCGATCAATACCGGTGTCCTCGCAAAAGAAGAAGGAACCGTTCCGTATCTGATCGTCATGACCATCGTCACACTGGTCGGCATCTTCATCACCAGTTTCCTGATCGGTACGATTTCCAACGGCATCAAGGACAAAGTCACCGATCTGCAGCGCGGTAAGTCACGCGTCATCGAAGAAGGTCACGTGGTCATCATCGGTTTCAACGATAATACTGCCAGTGTCATCGAAGAACTGGCCATCGCCAATGAAAACCAGAGTGACGCGGTCGCTGTCGTCCTGGCGGAAGAAGACAAGCTGAAAATGGAAGAAGCCATCAGCGACCGTGTCTCCAATACGGGCCATCTCCGTGTGGTATGCCGCAGCGGCAGACCGGACAGCCCTTCTGATTTGCAGGTATGTTCCCTGGAAACCTGTAAATCCATCATCGTCAATCTGGATGACGACTTCATGACCGTCAAAACCATACTGACCTGCAGGAAACTCCTGGATGAGTATCATAACGACAAAGCATTTATCATTGCCACCATCCGTGACCGTGAAGTACTGCATCCGGCAAAAATCGCCGGCGGCGAACGCGCGGAAATCCTGAATTTCCAGAAAACCATCGCGCGTCTGATGGTCCAGTCCGGACGTCATCCTGGTATGTCTGAGATCCTTACGGAACTCCTCAGTTTCGAAGGAGATGAAATCTACGTAGAAGAGAATCCTTCCGTCACAGGTCTCAGCCTGCATGAAATCAACCTGCGTCTTCCTCACTCCACAGCGATCGGCATGGTCCGCAATCACACACCGATCCTGAACTGCGACGCGGACACTGTTTTTGAACCAGGCGATCAGTTAATCCGTATCGATCTCGATGATGACGCGATCCATCTGCAGGAACGCGCAGTCGTCGATGACAGTGTCTTCGAAAAAGAGCCGAACATACAGGAAGAGCCGCATAAGCTGCTGGTCCTCGGCTACACCGACATGCTGAAACAGATCCTGATCGAAGAGGACAGCTACGCTGTTCCGGGCTCAAAGGTCATCATCGCGGCAGAACCGGGCCGAATCGACACAGATTCCCTGCCAGCCGGCGAAGAACTGGAGAATATCGAAGTCGATGTAAGAGAATGCAGCATTTTCAAACGTGATGTTCTTGAAGCGCTGGTGGCAGAAGGCCCATCCAGTATCATGCTGATGTCAGATACAGAACTGACCGAAGAAGAGGCAGATGCCCGCACCCTGATGCTGCAGCTGCACCTGACCGACATCGCCGGAGAAATCGGCTCTGACATCCCGCTTACCATTGAAATGAACAGTGCGCGCAACCAGCGTCTGTCCCAGATGATGCGCGCGACGGATTTCGTCGTCAGCAGCAGTATCACCGCGAAAATGATGGTCCAGATCGCCGAGCAGCGTCATAATAAAGCGATTCTGGAGGATCTGCTTTCCGAAGGCGGTTCCACCATTTATATGAAACCGGTTTCCCGTTATGTAACTACCGGAAAACCGGTGGATTTCTACACGCTGGGAGCTTCCGCCGCCCGTTACAGTGAAACGGCCATCGGCTATAAAAAGCTCAATGACGACGGAACCTTTACCATCGAAGTGAATCCGCGCAGCCGTGAGAAAGAAACCTTCAGCCCACAGGATGACCTGATTGTGATCGCGAAACACTGATGCTGTTTCCTCATTCCTCTGCTGCGCAGCAGATTAACCCGATTTTGCTGATGCGTATTGTAATTTCAATGTAATTGGGTTAATGAGCACGCATCAAACAACTCTCCTACACAGCAAAGCGGAGTGAACGAGCCTGTCAG
>CAMNJG010000096.1 GCA_946541285.1 uncultured Clostridia bacterium | reverse complement strand
CATCTGAAACCCATGGTCCTTCATCCGTAGTAATCTTTTCATCCTTATTCAGATCTTCTTTTGTTGGCACAGGTGTTATCACCGGATTAAAAGAATAATTATTTTTTGAAGAACTTGCAGTATCTTTTGAATTTGTTCCATGAGCTAAAAGTAAGTATAGCCCTGTTCCTTTTTCAGTAACATCAACTGTAATCTCATCTTTACCTATCGATAAATTTGCAAAATCAGGAGTAACAGGTTTTTCACTGCTCTGAGCAATCGCTTTTGCTTTTGCTGCGAAATCACTCATTACGTTACTGTCGTCCTGCTGGGTATTGAGATCTGGAATTGTCAGGCCTGCAAACTGCTCTGACGGTGTAAAAATATAATTTCCAGATGTTTCTTCCGCATCAGCGATCTTATACACATCCACAACAATATTCGCATTCGGAAAATCTTCAGCCATAGATTCAGGTGGTTTGATTTTCAGAGTCAACCCTTCTTCACCCATCGCGGTACCGGTCATCATGCCGATGACCAGGCACACGCACAACGCAGGCAAGAGTATGCGTCGGATTCTTTTCTTCTTCAACAATGTTTTTTTCATGAGCAACCCCTCCTTCTGATTTTGTTTCCAAAAACTCATGACTGAATCAATCAATGTTTATTTCTTCCGGTCCCTGTCCCGTTTCCCGGAGCGCTGTCCGGAATATCGAGGCCGGGTACCGGTCCGGCCCTGCCGGGATGTCCCGCGCGATGAATGCCGCCTCTTCCCGGTCGTACCAGCACGCTCAGAGGTCCGCCGTCCGCCCGCTTCCGGAAGCGTACCTCCTCCTGCGGACGCAGCCGCTTTTGCCGTTCCCTTCTTCACGACAGGACGTCTGCGGTAGTACAGCAGCATCCCCATCAGGAAAAGGAACATCAGCGGAATCCCCACCGCCGGAAGAACGATATAAACCGGAATACGGACCGCATCCTCAAGCGCATCCGGAGAAACCGCGAGATTCGGGATCCAGTGTCCCCGGACCAGCAGCCGGTGTGTATTGATACCATACGGTGTACAGGTAAGCAGCGTACAGTAATCCTGTCCCGGGAAGATATCCAGGTCTTCCATTTCCTGAGGAAGCACGACGTGGATCTGATCCACTTCATAGGTCAGTGTCTGATTCAGCACCGTGATGGTAAAGACATCGCCCTTCTGCATTTTGTCCAGACTGGTAAAGAGTCTGGCGCTCGGCAGTCCACGGTGACCGGACAGAACCGCGTGGGTGCTCTCTCCTCCGACCGGAAGGCTTGTGCCCTCCAGATGTCCGATCGCGACCTGGAGTACCGCTTCATCTGTGCCATGATAAAACGGCAGATTGACGCGGATGGCCGGAATCTGGATATAGCCGATCACCCCATTATCGGACAGGTTCAGGAGTGACTCGTACTCGATCCGTTCTTCTTCACTCAGCTTGTAACGGTCGGACTTCGTCAGCAGCCGCTGATTGTACTCGCGGGCTGCCTGAATCATGGCGTTCAACTGTTCTTCGTCGGTATTTTCCACTGCTTCTACATAAGAAGCGATGGCCCTGGTCTGATGGAAGCTGTTCCACCAGTCGCTGAACGTAGGATACGCCATAATCGCCGCGCCCAGTAATACGATAAATACCAGGAGCACTGTCGATTTTCGTACTTTTTTCTTTTTTTTCTTTGGCTTCGCAGCCTGTTCCTGGTCCATAGGCTCTTCACCGTCCATATGGTTTCTTCTGACCAGAAGAGCTTCTCAGAAGCGACCTCAATTTTACAGCTGGTTTTCCATGAATAACGGATACTCTCCTCTGTCGGAAATGTGTCATTTCAGGAAATGCAGGGATTACAGAAAAACTCCCTGTAGAATCCATGTGAAATCTGTATTATTGATACCAGCTGCAGGTATTCAAATCGCGCATTTATATGTAACCTTACTATATCATTCTAAGTATGAAAATTCAAGTGCTTCAGGCCGATGGATTGTACCAGAAACGTGACTTTTATAGCATGTCACAACTGCCTCTGATTCTCCAGGTTTTTTCATAATCGTGAACACAGATAATGTTTACAGTTATCAAATCTCCCCGCCATCTGAAGTCTGATTGACCAGCCCATCTGCGTCCGGCCAGTAAACAAACCGTCTCGATATCATCTGCCGTTCCTCCGGATAGCGATCTTTCTGACAGTTTTATCTGCATGCAGCCGACAGACAAAAAAACGCCGATCACCATCATACAGGGGATCAGCGTTTCCTGTTCTGTCCAAAAAAGAACTCCGGAAATGATTTTATTTCATCTGTTCCGTCCACTTCCTGCGGCGGCGGTTCATACCGGTAGAGATATAGACACCGATCACCATGGTAATGAGGACCGGTACCGCCAGGAACGGCGCGATGTAGATTGGCTGGATCTGGACAGCGTCTGCGATGACTGCTGCTTCACCGTTCGGGTTTTTCGTCCGGTGCCCTCTGATGAGGAGTCTGTGCGTGTTGATTCCGTAAGGAGTACAGGTCATCAGGGTACACCAGTCTCTTTCCGGATCCATTTTCATTTCCGACAGATCGGTCGGGAGGATCGTCCGGATCTGGTCGACCTGATACGTCAGTGTCTTATCCAGAATCGTCATCTGGAAAGTATCTCCTTCTACCAGCTTGTCCAGATCGGTAAACAACTTGGCGGAAGGCAGTCCTCTGTGCCCGGAAATAAAGCAGTGGCTGCCCAGTCCGCCTACCGGAAGCGAAGTCCCCTGAAGATGCCCGATGGCAATCTGCAGGACACTGTCATCGGTTCCGTGATAGATGGGAAGCATGACATTGATTTTGGAAATGTTAATGTATCCCATGATTCCGGATCCGTCAATCGACAGAAGGGAATTGTACCTTGCCTCGTCCTCTGCCGACATATGCCAGATAAACCCTCTCTGAGAGAGTTCCTGATTGTACGCTTCCGCGTCACTGATGATCCGCTCATATTCCGCTGTATCCAGTTGCGCGACAGAATCAAGATAAGAACTGACGGCTCTCGACTGATGGAAATTGTTCCACCAGTCCGAAAAAGCCGGATATCCCATCAGTCCGATTCCGACAAGGAAAGCAAAGCTCAGGAAGAGCATTCCCCCTCTGTTTCTGATCCACCCCATATCGAACCTTCTATCTGTTTTCCTTCATCATTTCCCGGATCAGGTCACGGATACGGCGCAGCCCTTCCATGATCGTCTCCAGATCCGCCGCGTAGGCGATCCTGATAAACCCGTCCATTCCAAAAGCAGAACCAGGTGCTACCGCGACATGTTTTTCGTTCAGCAGTTTCATCGTAAAATCTTTGGAGTACAGACCGGACGCCTCCGGCATCGCTTCCATCTTTTCTCTGACACAGGAAATATCAATAAAAAGGTAGAAAGCGCCCTGCGGCTCTATAAACGGAGCCTCCGGCAGTTCTTCGCGCAGAAACTGTACGGCAGCTTTCATACGTTTCCTGTACTCACCCACCATCATCTGTGTGTAGTCCGCGCAGTGATCCAGCGCTGCCACACCGGCCCACTGGGAGACCATGGACGGATGCGATGTGATATGGCCCTGCAGGGCTCCCATCGCCTTCGCGATCTCCGCTGTCGTGGCGGTATATCCGATGCGCCATCCGGTCATCGGGATGGATTTGGACAGGCCATTGATCAGAATCGTCAGGTCCCTGGCCTCCGGGATCGAAGCCATACTGACAAACTCTTCCGCGAAGCAGATTCTTTCATACACTTCGTCAGACATGATATAGATGTCCTTCGCGGCACACACCTTCGCGATGTCTTCCAGTTCCTCTCTGGTATGCACGGTTCCCAGCGGATTCGAAGGATTGCAGAGAATCACCATCCTGGTCCGCGGCGTGGCGCAGGACGCGATGTCTTCACCGGTCAGTTTGTAATCGTGCTCCCGCCTGGTCTCCACGAAAACCGGCGTGCCTCCGCAGATTTTGACAATCTCCGGATAGCTGACCCAGTAAGGTGCCGGGATCAGGACCTCGTCTCCGGGATTCAGCAGCGCCAGACAGGCATTGGTAATACACTGCTTGGCACCATTGGTTACCACGATCTGGTCCGGCGTATAGGACAGGCCGTTTTCGTTCTTCAGTTTCCGGCAGATCGCTTCCCGCAGTTCCATCAGCCCCGGCGCTTTATCGTAGCGGAGACGGTTTTCCGCGATGGCGCGGATTCCACCCATTTTGGCATCCGACGGTGTATGAAAATCCGGTTCGCCAACACTGAGATTGACGATCTCTTCTCCATTCTGCCGCATCTCGAATACGCGGGCGTTGATTTCCAGGGTTCCCGAAGGAACCATATTCTGTACTCTGTTTGAAAGCATTGGTTTCCCTTTTATAATCTGATGATTTCTGCTGTTATGGCATCTCTGTAAACTGCGAAACCGGGAGCGTGACTTCTGATTCTCCCCCTGAAAAGCAGACAGGCGGAAACCTCATCGATCCCGGAATTTACCGTCAGTAAGAATGGTCGCCCCGTCCGAACCAGGACGCGTTAACCACCATGCCGATCACCAGGATGAATCCCAGCCAGTAGAACCACAGTAACAGCGCGATGATCGCGGTCAGACTGCCATAAACAACATTCAAATGTGAAAAAAACTTAAAATACAGGTAGTACGCAATGGTCGCGACGAGAATTCCTATCGCCGCGAAAAGACTGCCGGGGAGCACTTCCCGGATATGCAGTGTTTCGTTTGGTGACACCATATAGTTGACGGCCAGGAACAACCAGTAAACAAACAGCATCAGCGGCCAGCGGAGCACGGACGTCATCATCCGCGAATCAATCTGCGCGGAAGTGCTGAGGACATCATTGGCCAGATCGATCAGCATATTGCCATAGACCAGCGCCAGCAGGCTGGTCATGATCAGGATGATCAGCATGATCAGCGTAAAGATCGCGCGGAACCGGGCTTTGAAATAGCCGATAAATCCGTTTTCCCCGGGACAGCTGTAGGTATAGTTCGACATGCGGATCATGGAAAACTCCAGCTTGGAAGCGGAGACCAGCGCCACCAGGAGAAAAATCACACTGATTCCCCCGGAGTGCGCGCTCTGCAGCGCGGTAAAGATGTCATTGACAACCGAATCATCGCCGAACGCTTCCATCAGGTTATCAAACCTTGCCCTTGCCGGAGGAAGCTGATTGATGACCTGCAGCAGCAGGGTGATCACGGGAACGACCGTAAAGATAAAATAAAAACCGATCTCTGCGGCCTTTCCCTGATAGTACGGTTCCTGAAGACGCCGGACCGTCTGCATGCCAACGACAAAAATTTTCCTTCCGACTTTCACCTGTTCAGGATCTCTCCTGGAGGGATCCTTCCCGCGTTTCACCTTATTCATTTCCGTAGGCGGACAGCTGTTTTCCCAGTACCGCCAGTGCCCTGGCCCGATGGCTCATGGTGTTTTTCTGTTCTTCGCTCAGCTGCGCGAAGGTTTCGTCATATCCGTCCGGCAGGAAGAGAGGATCATAGCCGAATCCGCCATTGCCGGCCGGCTCCCTCAGTACACGGCCCGGACATTCCCCACGGGCGGTCAGGACATCACCATTATGGAAACAGAGCGTGATGACACTCACGAAACGCGCCTGCCGCTGATCATCCGGAACCTCCTCCATCAGGCGGAGAAGCTTCCGGTTATTGGATTCATCTGTGGCGCCCTCACCGGAGAAACGTGCCGACCAGACTCCCGGCGCGCCATCCAGCGCCCTGACTTCCAGTCCGGAATCATCCGCAATGGCACTGAAACCGGTGGCTTTCATAATGGACTCCGCCTTGATGCGCGAATTTTCCTCAAAGGTTGTCCCGGTTTCCTCCACGTCCAGATCGCCGGCACCGGCTTCTTCTTTCGAAATGATCCGGATCCCAAAGAGCTCCGTAATCTGACGTATTTCTCTCAGCTTGTGAGGGTTTCCGGTGGCAGCCACCAGAGTCATTCCTTTTAATTCCATAGTGTTTCTCCCGATGGGGCAGTTTCTTTCAGGAAAACGCTGACCAGGCGGAAACAGCGCGCGGAGAACCCCCGGCTGC
>CAMNJG010000095.1 GCA_946541285.1 uncultured Clostridia bacterium | reverse complement strand
AAATGGTAGCGGGAATAGGAATCGAACCTACGACCTTCCGGGTATGAACCGGGCGCTCTAGCCAGCTGAGCTATCCCGCCACGCATCAATCACATGTTGCCTGCTCACTCATGAGCAAGACCGTGATTAATCATATCACCACTTTCCGATCCTGTCAACAATTTTTTTATTTTTATTTTCAGGACCGGGGAAGTGCCGCCCCGCGTTTCATCGCGCTGATAGTATAACGCACTCCGGAATATTTCTCAACAGGTAAATCAAAGTTTTTCTGAAACATTTTCCGGTGCAGTTTTTCCAGCACACTCAATCCTGCGAAAGATTGTATGGAAATTCCACTCTCCTGCATATATAATAAACATCAGGATTTTACTGTGGAACTTCAGGGACCGGAACCGCCAGGCGGACGGTAACAGGCAAGTTTCCCGTTTATCAGATCATTCCCCGCGGAAAATCCGCAGGTAATTTCATCCCGCCGGAAAGCGGGATCTTTCATAAGGAGACCATTCACATGCTCAATCAATTCAAGCAAAGTACCAAATACGTTGCCTCCCAGGAACTCATGAATTCCGTCAATGTCGCCATGCAGCTGCAGAAACCACTGCTGATCAAAGGGGAACCGGGAACCGGTAAAACCATGCTGGCAGAAGCCATTGCGGACTCCCTGGAAAAAGAACTCATTATCTGGAATATCAAATCCACGACCAAAGCACAGGACGGCCTTTACGTCTACGACGCTGTCCAGAGACTCTATGACAGCCAGTTCGGGGGAGAAGGCGTCAGTGACATCAAAAAATACATCAAACTCGGCAAACTGGGTGAAGCGTTTTCCCGCGAAGACCAGGTGGTCCTGCTGATCGACGAGATTGACAAGGCAGATCTGGAATTCCCGAACGACCTCCTCTGGGAACTCGACAAAATGGAATTCTATATCCCGGAAACCAAGGAAACCATCAAAGCGAAACACCGTCCGATCGTCATCATCACCTCCAACGCGGAAAAAGAACTGCCGGACGCGTTCCTCAGACGCTGTATCTTCCACTTCATCGAATTCCCGAACGCGGAAAAAATGTACGAAATTGTCAACGTCCATTATCCTGACATGGAAGCCAATCTGCTGAGCCAGGCCATGTCCGCGTTCTACTGGATCCGTTCCCTCCCGGACATCCAGAAAAAGCCGAGCACCTCGGAACTCCTTGACTGGCTGCAGGCCATGGTGCTGGGAGGCATCGATCCCGAACGCGTGGCACAGGACTTCCCGTTTATCGGAACGCTGCTCAAGAAAAATCAGGATATTGACGCGTTCAAGCTGAACAAGCGCAGAGGGCTCCGTTTTTAAGTCCACGAGGTAAGCTTTTATGTTTATTCAATTTTTCTTTTTATTAAGGGAACGCGGGCTGAAGGTCTCCCTGAACGAATGGATGGCGCTGATGGACGCGCTGGACAGAGGGCTGGGACAGGCCAGTCTCACTTCATTCTATTACCTCTGCCGCGCGGTACTGATCAAAACAGAAGCCGATTACGATAAATTCGACCTGGCATTCGCTTCATTTTTCAAAGGAGTGGAGACACCGGAGGAAATCCCGGATGAGGTATGGGAATGGCTTGACAAAGAGCTGAAAGAGCCCTCAGAAGCCTTTAACCGGGCCATGGCCAACATCCAGCAGTACGACTTTGACGAACTGCAGAAAATGCTTGAGGAGCGTCTCAAAGAACAGACAGAAGAACATCATGGCGGCGGCTACTGGATCGGGACAGGCGGTACCTCCCCGTTCGGTCACGGCGGCTACAATCCGGCCGGTATCCGGATCGGCGGAGAAAGCCGGCACCGTTCCGCGGTCCAGGTGGCCGGTGAAAGAAACTTCCGGGATTTCCGGGAAGACAATACGCTGGACATCCGGAATTTCCAGATGGCATTCCGCAAACTCCGCCAGTTTTCCAGCAAAAATGACGGGCCGAAAACCGAACTGGATATCGACAAGTCCATCGAAGCAACCTGCAATAACGCCGGTAATCTGAAACTGGTTTTTGACCGGCCACGTAAAAACACGGTAAAAGTGCTCCTGCTCTTTGATTCTGCCGGTTCCATGTCGGTCTACAGCCGGATCTGCAGCCAGCTCTTCCAGGCAGCCCATCAGTCCAATCATTTCAAGTCCCTGCATGTCTTTTATTTCCATAACTGCTTCTATCAGGAGCTGTTTACGGAACCGAGCTGCAACAAGCGGACGACCATCGATACGAACTGGGTTCTCCGTAATCTGGACAGCGATTACAAGGTTATCCTGGTCGGGGACGGCACCATGGCGCCTTCTGAACTGATCCGGGCGGGAGGCTCTTCCTATCGTTCTTCCTACAATCCGGAACCGGGCATCGTCTGGATGCAGAGAGTACAGAAACATTTCTCACACATTGTGTGGCTCAATCCGATCCGCAGCCGGGACTGGGACTATGTCTACGGTTATCAGACACTTTCCCTGATCCGGAAAATCTTCCCGATGTACGAACTGACACTGGAAGGACTGGACGCTGCCATCAAAAAACTGCTGGTCAACCGCTGATCCGTATTTTCCGGCTGGAACATCCTTTCAAAAACAAAATCCCTGAAGATCCGGAAAAACCGTCTTCCGGCATTTCTGCCAGCGCAACAGTTCCTGACTTCAGGGATTCTTTTCTCACAGATTTTTCGACTTTTCACAGGCGGCAATGACAGCTTCCATCACGGTACTCCGGAACGCGCCGGCTTCCAGCTCCCGCACACCTTCGATCGTCGTGCCGCCAGGCGAACAGACAGCGTCCCGGAGCGCTGCCGGATGTGTACCGGTTTCCAGCACCATCCTGGCCGACCCGTAAACGGTCTGCGCCGCCAGTTCCAGCGCCTGCGCCCGTGTCAGCCCGCAGAGCACCCCGGCGTCCGACAAAGCATCGATAAAGAGGTATACAAAGGCCGGACCGCTGCCGGACAATCCTGTCACCGCGTCCATCTGATTTTCCGGTACTTCCTGAACCCGTCCGATTCCCTCGAAGATTTCCTTCACAGCTTCAAACTCTTCCTCTCCGACAGAATCATTCCGGCAGAGTGCTGTCATGCCGCTCCGGACCAGTGCCGGGGTATTCGGCATCACCCGGATGATTTTCTCCGCCGCCGGGCAGACGGCCGCGAGATCTTCCATGGTTTTTCCCGCAACGATTGATACCAGGATTTTACCCGGCGTAAAAGCAGGATTGATTTCTTCCAGTACCTTTCCGGCATCCTTCGGCTTGACTGCCAGCAGAACCACATCGCTGGCTTCAGTCAGTTCCACCGCAGAGGACATCAGCGTGATGCCCAGTTCCGCGGCCATCGGTTCCAGCCGTTCCGGATGATGCCCGCAGACGATCACCGACTGCGGCTCCGCTCCATTCCCAATATATCCTCTGATAATGGCGCTGCCCATATTCCCCGCGCCGATCACTCCCAGCTTCATTGGTTTTTCCTCCATAAGGAACTGTACTTTACTGACTTGCACACTTTCCCCTGTCTCTTTTCCCTAACATGAAAATAACCCGGCCCATTCCCGCGTCCGGGAACGCGATTTTCTTCAGAAAATGCCGCTCCGATGAGGAATGTTCCGGGTGTGCTTTCTGCTTCTATCTCTCTGTCTCTCTGACGAATACCGTCGCTTTTTCTTCTCCTCTGGCCAGTCTGCCCAGAATATCTTCCTTCCGGCTGTTGACCAGAAGCATGGCGGTATCATAACGGTTGACAATTTCCGCGGCATTGAGTTTGGTGACAATCCCGCCGGTACCGAAATCGCTCTTTCCTTCTGTATCAATATTTTCCCGGATCGCGTCAATATCTCCGATATATTCGATCAGCCGGGCATCCTGGAATGTATGCGGATCCTTATCGTAAACACCGTCAATATCACTCATCAGGATCAGCAGATCCGCTGCCCACAGATTCGCGACATACGCGCTGAGCGTATCATTGTCTCCGATCCGGAATTCGTCAATGCTGACACTGTCATTTTCATTGATGATCGGGACGACCCCTTCATCAACCAGAGTAAAAAGCGCGTTGCGGATATTGAGTTCCCGGTGCGGCTCCTGGAAGTCATCACCTGTCAGGAGCATCTGTCCCACATGCAGGCCGTATTCTCCGAAAAAATCCTTATACGCATTCATCAGTTCCACCTGGCCGATGGCGCAGAGTGCCTGCTTGTAGTTCATATCATTCTTGCGGGCCCATTTGTTAATCGCGCTGACGCCGCAGACGCCCGCGCCGCTGGAAACGACCACCACACGCTTGCCCTGATGGATGAGTTCCATAATCTGACCGACAATATGCCGCATCACGTCCCGGTCCACTTTTCCGTCATCGCCGGAGATTGTATTGCTGCCCAGTTTGATCACGATTTTACGCGACTCTCTGAGCAGATCCGCTGGTGTTTTCATTATCATTCCTCACTGTTAAGGAAGCGCAGTCACACCCACGCTTCCCGGCTGTTTCTTATACGTTCAGTTCGATATCCCGTCCGAGATACTCCCGGTTCTCTTCAATCACCGGTTTGATATATTCTGTGATAAATTCCGTGACCTGCTGAGCGGAACGGCCGGTATAATCCGCCGGATCCGTCAGTTTTGCCACATCCTCCTCCGTCAGTCCGAACATCGGATCACTGGCAATACGGTGCAGGAGGTCATTCGGTTTTCCGAATTCCTTCACCTGCCTGCCGGCTTCCATGGAATGCTGACGGATCTCCTCATGCAGTTCCTGACGGTCCCCGCCCTTCTTGACGGATTCCATAATAATGTTTTCAGTCGCCATGAACGGAATCTCCGCCATCAGGTGCTGACGGATCACTTCTTTATATACGACCAGCCCGGAGCAGACGTTGGACGCGATATCCAGCACCGCGTCGATACTCAGGAAACTTTCCGGCAGGATCAGCCGGCGGTTCGCGGAATCGTCAAGTGTCCGTTCAAACCACTGGGTGGAAGAAGTCATGGCCGCGGACATGGTATTGGAAATGACGTATCTGCTCAGGGAGGCGATCCGCTCACTTCTCATCGGGTTCCGCTTGTATGCCATCGCGGAGGAACCGATCTGCTTCTTCTCAAACGGTTCTTCCACTTCCTTCAGATGCTGCAGCAAGCGGATATCATTGGTCATCTTATGGGCGCTCTGCGCGATCCCTGCCAGTACGGAGATGACTTTGAAATCCACTTTGCGGGTATACGTCTGGCCGGAAACCGGGATCGCTTTCTCAAATCCCATTTTTTCCACGACCTTCCGGTCCAGTTCTCTGACTTTTTCGTGATCCCCGTCAAACAGATCCAGGAAACTGGCCTGCGTCCCGGTCGTTCCCTTGACGCCCAGCATCATCAGGCTGTCGATCAGTTCACAGACATCCAGATAATCAAAGTAGAAATCCTGCATCCAGAGCGTCGCCCTCTTACCGACAGTCGTCAGCTGCGCCGGCTGGAAATGCGTAAAGCCCAGTGTCGGCTGATCTTTGTACTCATCCGCGAATTCCGCCAGACGGGAAAGCAGATCCGCCAGTTTGTGCTTAATAATGATCAGACCTTCTTTAATCTGAATGACATCGGTATTATCGCCGACATACGCGCTGGTTGCTCCCAGATGGATGATCCCTTTTGCCTTCGGGCACTGGACACCATACGCGTACACATGGCTCATGACATCATGTCTGACTTCCTTTTCACGGGCCTCTGCCACATCATAGTTGATATCGTCCACATGCGCCCGGAGCTCTTCGATCTGTTCTTCCGTAATCTCCAGCCCCAGTTCCTTTTCCGCTTCAGCCAGCGCGATCCAGAGACGTCTCCAGGTGGTGAATTTCATGTCCGGCGAAAAAACGCGGGACATTTCTTTGCTGGCATATCGTTTAATCAGTGGATTTTCATAGTTCGGCTTGTTCATCGTACCCTCCTGCCGCAGACAGTTCTCAAGAAAACAAATTCATTAATCAGAAACTGTATGATTTATTAAATTGGTTCTTCCGCATTTATTAGTGATGGACCGCGAGTCGTACATTCTGTCCTGTCATCCTGAGCGTAGCGAAGGATCTTATAAAG
>CAMNJG010000094.1 GCA_946541285.1 uncultured Clostridia bacterium | reverse complement strand
CTTTTAATGAGGAGAATTATGTCGAAATTAGAATTGATCGCGACCGCGACGTTTGGTCTGGAATCCGTTGTCAGGCGCGAGATCGAGCAACTGGGCTATAAAGTGACGAAGTCGGAAGACGCGAAAATTACATATATGACAGATGAGCGGGGAATCGTACGCTCCAACCTCTGGCTCCGCTGCGCCGACAGAGTGCTGCTCAAGATGGGAGAATTCATGGCGGAGACCTCAGAGGATCTCTTTCAGCAGACGAAAGCGATCCCCTGGGAGGAGTGGATCCCGGAGGACGGAAAATTCACTGTAACCTGTACAACTGTGAAATCAAAACTCCGCAGTGAACCCGCCTGCCAGAAAACCGTCAAAAAAGCGATTGTCGAACGGATGAGCGAGTGCTATATGAGGCAGCAGTTTCCGGAAACGGGCGCCGAGTATACCGTAAAAGTCACACTCCTGAAAGACCGCGCAACACTCACGATCGATACAAGCGGCAGTGGCCTGCATACCCGGGGTTACCGGAAAAATCCGGTCAGAGCCCCGATCAAGGAAACACTGGCTGCGGCACTGATCCAGCTGAGCTTCTGGAACGCCGGGAGGATTCTGGTGGATCCTTTCTGCGGTTCCGGAACCATCCCGATTGAAGCGGCGATGATTGCCAGAAATATCGCCCCGGGGCTGGGCAGGTCCTTTGCTTCCGAGAGATGGGACGGTATCCCGGAAGAACTGTGGAAGGAAGAGAAGGCCAGGGCGTATGGAGCGATCGATTATGATACGGAGCTCCGGATTTTCGGAAGTGATATGGATCCTGCCGCGGTGGAAGCAGCGAGAATGAACGCGGAAGAAGCCGGAGTCGATGACTGCATCGTGTTTTCCGTTGCTGATTTCCTGAAAACAGAACGGATGCCGGAACCCTATTCTGTGGTCATCTGCAATCCGCCTTATGGACAGCGTGTCGGTGACCAGAAAATCCTGAAAGCCCTGAATACGCATTTCAAAGATCTGCTGGAGCAGGATGAGACCCTTTCCTGCTATATCATTACCGCGGATAAAAATCTGGAGAAGGCTGTCATGCCACGGAAGCCGGACCGCCGGCGCAAGCTGTACAATGGAAGGCTGGAAACCTGCTTTTATCAGTATTACGGCAAACGGCCGCCGAAGGAGCACTGAGCGGAAGAGACCGGCATCCGGTTGACAGCAGGAGCCTGAAACCGTACAATGTGGATATTGGATACCGATTAACTGGATTGATAACACTGGAAGGTGGTGTACGGAAATGAGATACGAAGAATATTTGAAAACACAGCTGACAAAGCTTAAGGAGGCCGGGCTGATCACCACGCAGGATCTTCCGGATATGGATCTGTATATCGACCAGGTTTCCACGGTTTTTCAGAAATTCCTGGATAAACTGGACGGCAGCCTGGCGGATAAATATGTGACCAAGCCGATGATCAACAACTACGCGAAGCGCGGGCTGATCGCGCGTCCGGATGGGAAACGCTATACCAGGGACCACATGGTCATGATCGCGATGGTGATCTATCTGAGAAGCATTTTCAAGATGGAGGATATCAGCAAAATCATGAAGCCCCTGATCGATAATTATTCTTCAGAATACGATGATACGATCAGTCCGGAACTGGTGTATTCGCTGGCGCAGAAAGCGACGGAAAACAGCCGGCAGGAATTCTTCAGCGGCATCGATGAGAGTGTTTCCGTGATGAAAAGCCAGATTGAGGATACCGATCTCGCGGATGACCAGAGTATGGAGGTACTGGTATTGATCCTGACGCTGGCGATGAGGGCGGAAATGGAAAAATACCTGGCAGACCGGCTGATGAAAGTATACTTTGAGCAGCCTGAAAAGGAACGCAAAGAAAAGCCGAAGAAGCAGAAAGTCCGCAGTACGGAAAAAGAGAAAAAAACAAAGAATGACAGTGATATCAGTGAGCTGTAACAGAAGGGATAAGAAAGGAAAATATAATGAAAGTAGATCTCAGAGGCAAAAGTTTTCTTACACTGATGGATTTCTCCACTGAAGAAATCCGGTATATGCTCGATCTGGCGCATAAACTCAAGGCAAAGAAAAAGTCGGGAAAAAAGGGGGACCTCCTGACCGGAAAGAATATCGTACTCCTTTTTGACAAAACTTCCACCAGGACCAGGTGCTCTTTTGAAGTGGCGGCGATGGATGAAGGCGCGGGAGTGACGTTCCTTGACAAGAGCAGTTCCCAGTTCGGAAAGAAAGAATCTGTCGAAGATTCTGCCCGTGTACTGGGAAGATTCTATGATGGCATCGAGTATCGCGGTTTTGAGCAGTCCCTGGTTGAAGACCTCGCGAAATACAGTGGTGTGCCGGTATGGAACGGACTGACGGATATCGATCATCCGACCCAGATCCTGGCGGACATGATGACGATGGAGGAGCATCTCGACAAGCCTCTGAATCAGTGCAAGGTGGTTTTCTGCGGGGATATCCGCAACAATATGTCCTATGCCTGGATGTATGGCTGTGCCAAAATGGGCGTGGATTTCGTAGCGTTCGGGCCGGAGGAACTGGAAGTGGATCCGGAGGTCCTCGCGAGAGCCCGGGAAGTGGCAGCAGGGACCGGCGCGGAGATCACCGTATCTTCTGATGTGGCATCTGTCAGAGGAGCAGATGTCCTGTATACGGACGTCTGGGCATCGATGGGCGAAGAAGACCAGATTCCGGAGAGAGTAAAACTGCTGACACCATATAAAGTGACAGAAGAACTGATCGCGGCGACAGAAAATCCGGATGTCCTGTTTATGCACTGCCTCCCGGCCTTCCATGATTTCAATACGAAAATGGCTGCCGAATGGAAAGAAAAAGGAATTGACATCCGCGAGGTAACGGATGGAGTTTTCAGAAGCCCTCATTCTGTAGTCTTTGATGAGGCGGAAAATCGCATGCACAGTATCAAAGCCGTGGTGGTCGCCACGATGGCGGATGACCCGGACAGAGACTGATGGAGATCAGGATCCCGGAGCTCCTGGTACCCGCCGGGGGGATGGAGCAGCTGAAAGCCGCGGTCGCCTGCGGAGCGGACGCGGTGTATGTGGGTGGTGTGTCCTTCAGTGCCCGCGCGCGGGCATCGAACTTTGATGAAGAGGAACTGCGGGAAGCGATTGTGTATGCTCACACCTGCGGTGTCCGGATCCATGTCGCGATGAATACTCTGCTGACAGACGGCGAACTCCCGGAGGCCCTGGAGTTCGCCGCGAAACTTTACAGGTATGGAGCAGACGCGGTGATCGTACAGGACACAGGGCTGTTTTCCCTGATCCGTCAGTATATCCCGGGACTGTCGCTGCATCTGAGTACCCAGGGGACTGCCACAGACCTCAGTGGAGTCCGGGCCGCGGCAGAGCGCGGAGCGGAACGGGTCATCCTGGCACGGGAGCTGTCGCTGGAAGAGATCCGGACAGTCTGCCGCCATAAAGGGAGCACAGAAATCGAAATCTTTGTCCACGGTGCCATCTGTATCGGACTTTCCGGCCAGTGCCACATGAGCGGCATGATTGGTGGCAGAAGCGGTAACAGGGGAGACTGCGCGCAGCCCTGCCGGATGAAGTATCTTCTGGAAAGAGAGGATCATGCGGTCGTATCGGAAGGATACCAGCTGAGCCCGAAGGATATGTGCCTGCTGGGCTCTCTGCGGGAGATCAGTGAGGCCGGAGTGGATTCCATCAAAATCGAAGGCCGCATGAAATCGCCGGAGTATGTGGCAGCCGTGACAGCGATTTACCGGAAACATCTCGACTGGATCCGGGAGGGAGCACTGGAACAGGCTGCGGGCAGTCTTCGGCAGGATCTCCGATTACTCCGGCAGATGTACAGCCGGGGAGAGTTTACAGACGCGTATCTGCATGGTCATGCCGGAGCGGAACTGATGTCCGGTATGTCTCCGAAGCATCAGGGACTTCCTGTGGGCAGGATGATCCGCTTCAATCCGAAAAACGGACACGCGCTGATCCGTCTGTCCGAAGATCTGTCGGTGGGAGACGGTGTGGAGATCCGTGGGGAAAATGGCTCCGCGGATAATATTGTTACATATATAAAGGATCAGAATCGTTCGGCTGCCGGACAGGCCGGAAAAGGGACGCAGGCGGAGATCGGGGATTTGCGGATCCGGGACGGCGTACCGGAAAAGGGATCCGTCGTTTATAAACTGACCGATAAGGCTCTCAGCCAGCAGATCCGGCAGATGTACGGAAAACTGCCGCAGAGGATTCCTGTCCGCTTTCACCTGAAGGCCGTAACCGGTGAACACATGACGCTGGAAGGCCGGACGGAAGAAAACGGACAGAGTTTTACAGCCAGGGCATCCGGCCATGAGATCCTGGAACAGGCCAGAAACGGCCCGCCGGATCCGGATAAAATCTCAGGGAAGCTGTCCCGTACAGGCGGGACACCATACTATTGTACCGATATCTCTTCGGAGATACAGGGTGAGCCATTCCTTCAGATTTCCGTGCTGAACGAACTGCGCAGAAAAGTACTGGACGGGCTGACGGAACAGAGACTGGCCGCGGGACTGCCGGATGAGCGGGAATCCGCGGAAGTACAGCATCGCTGCCGTCAGGCGCTGAAAGCAGGAAAACCGTCCGCAGCGGACAGGATATCCCGGAAAACGAAGCAGCTTCCAGACTATCAGATTTATTTTTATGAAACGCCGGATCTGGAGCAGAGGATTCACGGATTTACAGAGCGGTTCCGGAAAGAAAGTCTGCCGGAGAACCGTGTGAATGTATGTCTGCCATTTTCTTTTTTCAGAAAAACCGAAAATGCCGAAAAAACGGTCAGGGAACTGAAAAAATCAGGATGCTCCTTTGATGTGGCACTCCCGGTGACGCTCAGGCGGTTGCCCGGACAGGAGGAAACGGGGCAGATCCTGAAGAACATTTCCGAATTCCCGGGCTTCAGGGCAGTGATGCTTGCAGACGCGGGGCAGCTTCAGCAGACAAAAGAGGCGGGGCTTCCTTTTGAAATGGATATGGCGCTGAACATCCTGAACACAGAGTCGGCCTCTTTCTGGCTTTCACAGGGCGCGCAGTCCGTCTGTCTGACAGAGGAACCGGAAGCGTGTTCTGTGTTTCATTTCCGGTCAGTGCCGCAATTCTGCTGCGTACATGTCTATGGCCGTGTCCCTGTGATGCATCTGGAACACTGCCCTGTCGGGGCGCACGGTTCTGATCTGTGGCATCATCTTTCCCCTGCGGAACAGGTTCCGTGCTGCAGTCCGGAAAAGAAGTATTACTATTGTCGTGAGGGCCGATGGATACTCAGGGACCGGAAGGGTGCCCTGTTTCCGGTGGAAACGGACAGCCGCTGCTGCAGGGCGGTGGTCTATTCCCACAGGAAAACGGACCGGACCGGAGCCGTCGGCGACCTGATTCACAGGGGCGTGGGGATATTGCGGTTCAGTGTTTATGATGAATCGCCGGAAGAAATCCTCAGGCAGCTGAAAAAATGCCGACAGGAGGAGCAGAAACTTTGAAGAACTCAGATTATCAGGTGACGGCATGGACACAGCGTATGGCAGGAAGATTTGTATCAGAAGGAAGCATCTGCATTGACGCGACCATGGGCAACGGAAATGATACGGAATTTCTGTGCCGGCACGTGGGACCGGAAGGACAGGTCCTTGCTTTCGATATTCAGGAGGAAGCCATTGAACATACAGGCGAACGGCTGCGCCGGAAAGGATACCGCAACGCCCGGCTGATCCTGGACAGCCATACACGGATGGCGGATTACGTGGAGCCGGAATCGGCGGATCTGATCATGTTTAACCTGGGTTATCTGCCGGGAGGCGACCACCGTATCGCGACAAAACCGGAGACGACCCTGCCTGCACTGGAATCCGCGCTGACACTGCTGAAAAAGGGCGGTGCCGTCAGCCTGGTGATCTACAGTGGCGGGGATACAGGTACAGAGGAAAAGGAACGGATCCTCGACTGGCTGAAGCATCTGGATGCCGGACAGTATCTGGTAATGGTGACAGAGTACTACAATCGTCCGAATCATCCGCCCCTTCCCGTACTGATCATCCGGCTGC